>JAFDBW010000192.1 GCA_019313105.1 Deltaproteobacteria bacterium
ATTGCCGTAGGCAGTTTTTGCTTCAGCGCCTATGGAGCTTTCCTTGGTTTTCTCTGCCGTAATCAGGCAAGCGCCAGAACTCTAGGCGTGGTCTTTTATCTGCCGCATCTTCTGCCTTCCGCTCTATCTGATTTTTCACAACAAATGACTGCTGTTGCACCAATGCTCCCATCCTACCAATTTTATGAGCCAATCAGATCCATTCTTCTGGAAGAAGGCAGGGTTTCGAACATGTCTTTTGAGTGGATATATTTATTGATCGTGGGCTCATTGGCATTTTACCTGTCCTATTTGTTGATGAAAAAACGCTGGTTAATGAAATAACGATGGCATGGACAAGCGAACCAGGTTCGTTGACAACTCCCTGTAAAAAGACAAAAAGAGGATTTCAGATCGAAATTCTTATTAGTATCTTAATCTTTCTGGCATGAGCCTCAGTTGGCATCTTCCCCGACCGGAATTAGCAGGATTGTCGGCCCGTCACCAAGGTAGGCGTCGTCGGTCGGCTGGAGCCTGTTCACCTTCATCAAGGAGTGCAGAGAGTCCACATACTCCTGGCCGCGTTCGGAGTATTTGGTCAAAGTATTTGCGAGCTCCCATCCGGTCAACTTGGTGCCGGCTTCGCGAATATCAGCTCGCCTTGCCCGCAGCGCCTTGTAGGCCTGGTGCGTGTTCAGATTGTGCATGTAGGCGATAACCGACTGCAGCGGCGTCTCGTAAGAGGCGATCTTGTAATTGCCGAGATTGGAGCGCTGTTGCAACGGCGTGAGGCCCTTGCCGCTCCAGGTCCACATACCAAATAACGCGTTGCCCTCTACGGCGAACCGTGATGTCCCCCAACCGCTCTCCTCGGCGGCTTGGGCCAGTACCAGAGATGGCTGCAAGGTGTCTACACGACGGAGCAGCTTGTCTTGCAGTGCTCGATCGTTAAGATCTGCCCCACCATCGATCACTTTGTACGCAGCCGCTGTCTCTTGCAGGAAGGCCTGGTCCTCGGGGCTGATCTTATCACCGGCACGCAGCGCCTTGATGATCAACATAACCCGGTCCCGGTCGGATTGAATGAGCTCGTTGGAGTGCAGAATCAGGGGGCCGAGGAGACGAAAGAAGACCCGCTTTTTGGTCACCACGTCAAGATCTTTGGAGGTTTTGTCGCGCCAACGCGGTGGGATGTTGGTGATGTACAATCTGGGCACTTCGCGAATGCCTTCCTGCCACGCCTCCGGCGTGTAATTGAGGTCTTTGATCAGCTTCTCGAGCTGCGCCCCAGAGTCAAACTTGAAGCGCTCTACCGGGCGATCCGCGCCATCGCAGGGGGTCTGGAAGCCGACAAGACCTACTGTTACGCATATTGCCAACGTCCAACGCACCGTTTTTGCCATCATGAATAGGTCCTCCTCACATTGAGCCCACTGCGCTCGTGGTCATGAACCACCCGTCGTTGTTTTCTCGGGAGTTTGTACTGATATGCATTATGCAGGAAGTATTATTTCAGGGCTTCAGCAGCTTTTAAATATTGTTCACACGCTTCGACTTTTGCTGCGTCGCCACCGGCCGAATCCAAGCATTTTTGATATTTCTCTACAAGCGCGAGTCTTTCTTTGTGGACCCCTTCCTGTGCCTCATACGCCTTGTCTTGAGAGCTGGAGCAGCCTAGTACTGTCAATGAGAACATAACTAGCAGAAGAACCTGAACTTTTTTCATGACTTCACCCATTCCATAGTTAGTAAGAAAAAAACCGTACCACTTTCAGAGTTGATCTTATTGTTTTTCATGCAGACAACTGGGGAAATTTCATTTATGCGCAACAAATTGTAACGCAATTTTTTTTAAAAACACCTTTTTGCCCGATTTTTGTGAGAAAGTCTTTAAGTCAACGCCCACGGACATACGCCCGTGGCATCATAGCCGCCAAGCTTCGCTTGCCCGCTGGCGTCTTGAGCAGCGAGTATATCCATCCACAAGCTTGCGCATGTAGTATTACGATGTAACTGCACGGGTTAACCTTTGAACCCCAGAATAGATTACAGCCCAACTTCCTTGCGAAAGTTGGGCTGATTACTTAGAAGATTTTAGTGAGGCTGTCGGGTTGTATACGTTCAACCGAGGATCTCTCGATTCACGACTCAGATGGCTTGCTTGAGCGGGTCGCCAGGAAAATTCCCGTGCCGATCAGGCAAACACCGAAGCCATGGTACCACCTGAAGGTTTCGCCGAGAAAAAGGACCGCCATGATGCTGCCAAACACAGGCATCAGGTGTATGAACAACCCTGCCCGATTGGCACCGACCAGTTCGACTCCACGGTTATAGCAGAGATAGGAGGCGATCGACGGAAAGACCATGACATAGCCGATCACCAGCAGGCTGGTCAGTTTCACCTGCATGACGGCCACAGTCATGGACTCCCAGAGGTAAAGAGGCAGGAGCACGATTGTACCGATCCAGAAGATCGTACAGATAAACGCAAGGGGATGTACATGCGGTCGCTTGCGCAGCATCACCGAATACCCTGCGTAACAGGCGATCGCGGCCATGACCAGGAAATCACCGCGATTGACTGTCAGGGACAAAAGGACGCCCATATCACCGCGAGCGATAATCACGACCGCACCGGAGAGAGACACGACGATGCCGGCTGATTGCAAAGCCGTGACACGCTCCCGAAAAATCAGGAATGACAGGATCACGATCATCACCGGCATCAGGGACTGGATCAGGAATGCGTTGATCGCCTCGGTGTACTGGAGGCCGGAATAGGCCAGCGTGTTGAACGAAGCGATGCCCAAAACGGCCAGCAACAGAACCGCGGGCCAGGCTCCTGCGAGTGCCCGGTGGTCACGACGCAGATGCGGCAAGGCCGGCCAGGTCACCAGCACAGAAGCGCCCAGCCAGCGCCAGAAAGCCAGTGCGATCGGCGGGATATCGTTGTGGAATGCACGGCCGAGGATGAAGTTGCCGGCCCAGAAAAGGACCGCCATGATCAGCAGCAGGTATGGTCGATCCTGTATTTTCATTGCATCACGCGGTAAACGATCAGGCCCGTTGATCCGCGCAGATAAGTCACCAGGTCTTCATCTATGATTCGTTCCACGCCACCGCGCGAAGAGGCATGACGGAGCATGATAGCTCCATCGGCCTCGACGATCAATCCCGTATGACTGACATCCAGTCCCGGAAGGGGACTGAATACCCCAACGTAATCACCTGGTTCGAGGGCATCAAGCAACTTCGCGTCCAGCTCACCTGCAGGGATATAGGTGATCGTTCTTGGAACGACGTCGACCCCGTCCAGCCAGAGGTTCTCTGCTTGTTTCGCATTCAGTTTTTTGCGGGCATGCCGTTCCCTGCCCTGGCCGACAATTGCCGTAACATCCTTGACAGGTGACCCCTGGTCCGACACCCAATCACTGAAGAAATGCCTGCGATTTTCATAGGAAACCATCCCGTCCCGGTAACGAACCTGCATCATTTGCACAGGGAAGTCTGCGGCATCGGTACTACGTCTTAATGCCTCAACAGTATCCAGGAAGGTAAAACAGTCAAAGCCGTCCAGCCTGGTTACCAACCGCTCAGCTTCTGCAGGGCCTCCGATCAGGCTGTTTGCCACATAAGGGGCGCCGAGGAAATGGCTTGAGATGGACGTGATACGGGCACCGGGAGCCTTGCTCACGGCAGATTGCTGGAGGATACTTTCAACCAAGGAAGTTTGGTGGAGAGGATCTCTGCTGCCATCATTTGCCAGCGCAGAGCCAGTGCAAAAAACATAAAGTGCAAGATAAAGACTTGTCACGTAAATCATTACGGATAATGTCTTTATCATTGAGTTCGCAATCAGCACGATGGCAGACCTGTTATGCCTTTTTGAGGAAATATCCGACCACCTGCCACTGATTATCCTCGCCGAGCATCAGGGTGAGTTTTTCAAAAACCCGTTCACTAAACTCAAACCTCGAAACAAAGGTCATAATCACATACTCACCTGCCGGGACGTCACTTGCCGAATCCGTGTAAGCGATATCATGATGAATCCGTTCGATGATTGGTCCAAGGAAAGATCTGAGACGATCAATCTCGTCGCTCCAGGCTGCTTGCGTCAGCATGTTTTTGAGAGCGGACGAGGTCACTTCCCAGCTCTTCGCGTATTCCTCGGTGTCAACCAGGTATAAAAATTCTGATGCAGCGACCAGGGAGTTTCGAGTCACAAGTTCGCCGGGAGCCTTATTGATTGCCGGAACAATGATCCAGAGAAGGCTTGCAACGAACAGAAACAGATGTATGCGCACTTGCCAAGGTATGGTCAGTTTCTTAATCATGTTGTCCTCCTGTTGCGATCAAGAGGATTGCTTTTCCTTAATTTTAATACGAGATTGGTCCGGGGGCAACCCGGCGGTCCGGAAATGATCTGGGCGGCGTTTATCAGAACAGTTCGCCCTGGCTCCAGGCGGGCTCTTGACGCTCTCCCGGCTTGATGATTTTGCAGGCCGAGAGCCAGAGCTCACGGGTCAGTTCGATATCGTACTGTGAATCATGCAGACGGTTCTCATCGACTTCGATACCGCTATGTTTTGCAACGGTGGCGAGCTTGAAGTTCGGCAACTCATGACGCATCGGTTGTAAAATCTGCGCCCATAACAGCATGACATCCAGGCAGGGATACCAGAACCAGCTGCCGAAGAAGCGGTCGTTGTTCTTCTCCCAGAAACGCCGCATGAAAGGCATGTCAAAGCTGTGTGCATTGTAACCGACGAACTGAAACTTGTCGGATTTGTCATATTGCCCGACATATTTCTTGAACATCGTGTGCAGACGCACGTAGATCTCTTTAGGGTCCTCGAAAAACTGCCCCGGAACGGCCAGGTGGTCAGGGTGCTCGGGAGGAAGAAACTGTCTGCGATCAATCCCGGTCACTTCAAGGGCTGTGCTCTCGATCACGTCCTGCGGAAACGGTCGGACAAAATAGTCGAATGACTCCACGACATCGTCATCAACCTGCACGCAGCCGGAAATCTGTGTTACGCCATTACAGTCAGGATTGATCCCGGTTGTCTCGACGTCAATAAATATCAGCTTCTGTTGCATAGTTTTAATCTACGATCAAACGCCCCGGTGTGACGTCAGTATTATTTCGGCTGGTTCTACAAGAGTGCCGAGCCGGTCACGGCCAGGAAGTTTTCTGTCAGGACGCCGCGTGGCAAAACTTTCTCTCCATAAAGGACTCTGTCCCCATTCTTGATATAGATGTATAGTTCCTGGTGTTCTTGGCCCTGGTGAGATGTCCGGAGGTCAGCTCGGCGTTTTCAAAGGCTGAATCAACCTCACCACTTTCAACGGCGGCGATAACATCATCCAACAGGATATCCAGTTCGGCAGGTGTCCATTTCTCAGATTTGAGGTCAGTCATGGTTAGATTCTAGCCAAGATAAGGCCACAGGGCAAACGGGAACTCCACGTCGCGCAAAATAACAGCGACTAATTATATCCCTGGTCTTCGCCGGATTCCGTCTTCAACATGGCGACAATAAGGATCGCAAAAGGGCCGAGTAACACGCCAATAATTCCCCATACAATTACGTTACGGTTCTTCCCGTGAGCCATTGAAGCGGTGGCAAAGGGGAACACAAGCCATGCAATCAAGTATTCCATCATATCTCCAAAGTGGTTGGTTAATGTCGGATGGCACTACAGAGGATACACGTTTTGGAAAAAGGATGATATCGCTAATACCGACAGGCACAGACTATCAGACCAAGCAATCCCGCCAGCCGCCCCGGAGACGGTTTGTTTCAGACCGTCTCCGGAAGCCGCGTCAAGGTCCTCTCAGCGAAGCGTCTCAGCGAGATAGCCGACAAAGCGTTGCCACGATTTATGGTCGGCATTCTCACGATACCGGTCTGAGCCGAACACGGTGAAGGCGTGCGGCGCGCCGCCGTAGGTAATCATCTCATGTTTGACACCGTGAGCTTCCAGCTCTTTTGCCAAAGTTGCGAAATCATCCATGGTGATGTTGCTGTCTGCCGTGCCGTGCATGACCAGGAATTTCCCTTTGGCTTTACTATAGTCCTGCCCTTCAGGGGTTGCCAGCCCGCCGTGGAAGGTGGCAAAGCCTTTCATATCAGCACCTGACCTGGCATACTCAAGAACCGCCGCCCCGCCAAAACAGTAGCCCATGACGACCGCGTTGCCGGTGTTGGCGCCCTTCTTTTTGGCCTC
>JAFDBW010000193.1 GCA_019313105.1 Deltaproteobacteria bacterium
CAACGAAGCCGACACTATCCCGCGCCCGAGTTTCAGAGAGTTCATCGCCGTCGTACGCGAAAGTATCTGGGCGCTGATGCTGCCGGTGCTGATTTTCGGTGGTATCTACTCGGGATATTTCACCGCCAACGAAGCGGCCGTGGTCGCCTGCTTTTACGCTTTCGTCGTTGAGATCTGTATCCATCGCGACCTGAAACTTCGCGACATTAAAAATGTCGTCATCTCTTCAGCGATCACCTCGGCGACTCTGCTGGTGATCGTCGCCGGCGCTTCAGTGTTCGGTGAATACCTGACATTCGAGCAGATCCCCGGCCAGATCGCAAACGCCGTAGTCGAAAATATCCAGACACCCTGGGTGTTCCTGCTTTCGGTGAATATACTGCTGCTGATCATCGGCATGTTCATGGACATCATTTCCGCGACCCTGATCCTGACGCCGATCTTTTTGCCACTGCTCTCGCGCTTTGGTATCGACACCATGCATTTCGGCCTGCTGATGACACTCAACCTGGGCATTGGCTATTGCACGCCACCGCTCGGCGTCAGCCTCTATATCTCCGGCGCGGTCGCCGACCGCGATCTGATCTATGTCTCCAAGGCGGTTTTGCCTTTTCTACTGATCCAGATAGCCATCCTGCTGGTTCTGACGTTCTGGCCCGACCTGGTGCTGTTCCTGCCCAGGTGGGTTTATCCAACGCCTTGAGCATCATGAGCTCTGACTGGATCCTGCTCCAGCCGGTCAGTCATTAGTCAATTAAAACGGAGGTTGCGATGGAAACGAAAATCCTGATTCCGGTCGATGGCTCCAAAACGGCAGGGCGCACGCTGGAAAAAATCATTACCCTGAGAAAACGCTTCCCTCAGCAATTGACCCTGCTGCACGTTGTTGATGTCGACAAGCTTGCTTATCGCATGATCCCCGATTTCCAGATTGACATGGTCCGTGAAAATGCCGGCAAAGCCGGGCAACTGGTTCTCGATGAGCGGGCCAAAGCCCTCGAAGAGGCTGGCTTTAAAGTTGACGCCCGGCTCGAATTCGGTTCGCCCCGACAAACGATCTGCAGAGTGGCAAATGAAGAAGCCTTTCAGCTCATGGTCATCGGCCGACGTGAGAGTACCGGGGAGATCCGCGATGTGCTGTTCGGCTCGATCGCCAATTACGTCCTGCACAATGTGGCCTGCCCAGTCCTGCTCTTCTGATCTTTTCCGGCAAGGGGAATTATGAATTTTTCCACCGAAGACCTGAACCAGCTCAAGCGCCTCGGCATCGACCCGGAGAAAGCCGCCCGCCAGATCAACCTGCTGCGCACCGGACAGGTTGACATCAAGTTGGAACGCCCCTGTGTTGCGGGTGACGGCATCATTCAGATTCGGCCTGAAACACACGCCCGGCTGAACAGGGCCTTCGAAAAAGCCTCTGCTGCAGGCCGACTCCTCCGTTTTGTCCCGGCCTCGGGGGCCGCTTCACGCATGTTCAGGCAGCTCCGCAAGGCCCGGAACGAAGAACCCGGCATTCAGGCTGATGCAGATTTGCAGCGTTTTCTCGACAATCTTTGCAAGTTCGCATTTTACCCGGACCTGCAAAAGTCCATGGCTGAAGACGGGCAGGATTTGTTTCAGGCAGTGGCCGACCGCGACATGGCGTTGATAACCAGCTATCTGCTCGACCCCTGTGGCCTCAGCTATGCCCTCCTGCCCAAGGGACTGCTGGCTTTTCATAAGGCCGTCGATGGCGCCCGCACGCCATTCATCGAACATCTCGCGGAAGCTGCCCTGCTGAGTGGCCTTGACAGTGACATTGACCTGCACTTTACGGTATCGCCTGAGCACCTGCCGCTGTTCAAAGCGCAACTCTCCGCCTGGCTCAAAACGCTCGAAGACACCTACGGCTGCCATTTCAGAGTGACCTACTCGGAACAGAAACCATCGACCGACACTCTGGTTCTGGACGCCTCTGGACAGCCGCTGCGTGATGCCAACGGCCAACTGGTCCTGCGCCACGGTGGCCACGGTGCCCTGGTAGAAAATCTCAACGACCTTGCGGCTGACATCCTGCTGGTGCGCAACATCGATAATGTCGTCCCCGATGCACGAAAACAGGCTAACCTGATCTGGACCAGGCTCCTGACCGGTTACCTGCTTGAGATCCAGGAGGAGCAGCACGCACTGCTCAAGGCCCTGCATGGTCAAACTAAAGATCCCGTAATCCGCGAACTGGCCATCAGCTTTCTAGTCGACCGCATGCAGACCGATGTGTCGCCGGCCAGCGACAACCAGGCCCTGATCAATGAGCTGGACAGACCGATCCGGGTTTGCGGCATGGTACCGAACAGCGGCGAACCAGGCGGCGGACCTTTCTGGGTACGCGATGAACAAGGGCGGATGACTAGGCAGATCGTCGAGACAGCGCAGATCGATAAAAATGATCCCGAACAGGCCGCTATCCTGTCAAATGCCACCCATTTCAACCCGGTTGATATGGTCTGCGGTGTGCGGGACTGGCAGGGCAGGCCCTATGACCTGACCCGCTTCGTCGACGACAATGCCGTGATTATCACCACCAAGCACCAGGACGACAGAGACCTTCGCGTCCTCGAGCTGCCCGGCCTGTGGAACGGCGGCATGGCCGGCTGGCATACCCTATTTGTCGAAGTCCCCCCCGAAGTCTTCAACCCCGTCAAAACGGTCTTCGACCTGTTGCGTCCGGCACATCAGGGGTAGTAAGATGAGCAGCTGATTTTCCCGACATGTTTTTACCCACGGACAAGAAATCGATGGTTATAGCAATAAAACAACGGTGTTTATGATCGACGAATTTGCATCCCGGCCTGATCCCGAGGTGACCTGTGCAAACTGTGAGGCCTGCTGTTGCCGCCAGGAAGCCATGCTCTTCAACGACACCGAAGTGCCTGATGATTTAATTGAGATCAATGCGCAGGGCGAGAAAAGCATGGCGCGGCTAGATGATGGCAGGTGTAAAGCCCTGGATCGCCATACCATGGTTTGCACGATCTACGAGACGCGACCATGGATCTGCCGTGAATTCGAGATGGGTGGATACGAGTGTCTTTCCGCACGAGCTGACAACCTTTAGCTCACGTTTGGCCGATGACATCGAGGGGCTCAGTGGCAGGGTTTTTAGGATTCATGCAAAATTTCACAAAATTGCTCTCATGAGTTGCTGGAACAACTTGAAGGGTTTTGACGTTTGAGATTAATCGGCGTATATTCACAAGCGTGTCCGCTGCTTGATGAATAAAAATTTTGCGACATATAACAGGTTAACGAAGGGCCATCTGCACGATTGCAGGTGGTTTTTTTGTGGCTCATCAGGGGGAGTCTGTAAAACTTTAGGAATGCCCCTCAGGAGGGGAAGGCCATTTTGCCTCTTATCTAGTGAATCGGCCTGTCTAAGGGTGGTTTAGTAAATCGCTCAATAAATAACGAGAGTCTATTCTGTTGCTCAATGCTGAGTGCTTCGAAGTCAAGACTTTTGCGACGCACCGGGACAATGTCGTCGCGCAATTGATAGTCAGACACCTCCTTCACCGGCAGATCCCCGACGATCAAATCAGATTCATAATAAAGATTGATGGGTGGAATTTTCGAGGTTTTGATCTTTTTACCGAGATAACGGAAAGAGAGGCCACCTTCGCAAATATCAATAATATGGTACGGCAAATCTTCAGAATCCAGGGGAAGGGAAACTAAGGCACGTTCTTGTGCCTTGAACCTTTGGTATCTTCTGACCGGTTGATAACTTGAGTGGTTTTCCATTAAACACTCCCTCATCGAAAACCATGTATTGATTTTTATTGTTTTTAGGAGTTTTTGAAGATTATTTCAGCCCCCTGCCACATTAGAGCCTTGACGGTCGGACATCGGGCCAGCTTTACGACAACATGCTGTCTCACGCGGAGGCAGCTGAAACCGGAAAGATTATCGACTTATAAACAGCCAAAAAATGTCCAAACAAACAGGACCAACTCTTGAAGCAGACATTCCCGAGATTAAATTCAGGTAAACCATCACAAACAGAATCAAATTCAACCAGCACGATTTAGTCCATTAGCGTGGGTCCTGATCCTGACCAGACGCCCCAACGATTGCTACGACACCTTTGAGTCTGTTCTTGGAGGGGTTTTTCTCACCAGTTTTACAATTGGTAGTTTCAAACGACTGTGTTGCCTTTCACAGTCTTCCCGGGTTAGTTGCAAGAAAATACCTGTGCCAGCTAAAAGCACGCTGGCACCGATCAGTATACCAACGGGGTAAAAAAGGTTCCCAGCCAAGTCGAGCTGGCTGTATTTGATAATCATAATGATGCCCTCAAGGACAAGGGCGATACAAACTGTACCAACAAATCGAGTGATCGTACGTCTAACCGCCATGAAGGTGTGATCATCTTCTTCAGTGTGTTTACAATATTCTTTCCCAACACCCAGCCCCAGTTCAAAGATGGCAAGAGCGATGATGCTTGTGTTGATCGATTTAATTAGAATATTGACGAGTTCTTTCTTTTCGTTTATGCCCTCTAAAAATTGGAACGCCGCGAGTCCTACCAAAAACAAGGAGAGGGACAGGAAAGTCAGTGCTAGCAAGCGGCCCATCATGAATTTCAGATGGTTAACCATTGAATGTTGCTCCTTATCAAAAGTTTCTTTTATGTCAGTTCCCTAATTGGGAATTATTTATATGCAACCCCAATGCCATGATGAACAGGATATTGATTATCGAAATGAGCAGGTCAATCCGCTAAGTATCTATAATATATGGGTGAAGATAAATGAGGAGCACCACATTTCCGCAAGAATAAACATGCTCACGCACGAGCAAAAACGACATCGATGAACACTGTCAACCTTTGGTATCAACTGTTTAGCATCGCAAAGTGAATGTTTTAGTGGCACAATCGACACAGGGTTAAGGAATTTAACGAGAAAGGAGACGTCCATTTGCCAGCCAGCACTCTAAATAGGTTGACGTCGGCTCAAAAGAGTATTTCTCGGATATGTTGCATTATAAGAATGGCCCATCCAGGAAGGACGGGCCATTTTTTCATCTTATTGATGGTGTATTATAATCCACCAAATGAACTATCGCTCTTCCAGAAGGATAAATAATGTACATTAA
>JAFDBW010000194.1 GCA_019313105.1 Deltaproteobacteria bacterium
ACTATGACATCGTAGTTTTCTGCCAAAACAACCTCATCCTCAAAAACCTGCGTTAAGCCCGGTGTTCCACGTGAAACAAGGCGTAAAGAGCCCCGGGCCACGTTTCACGTGGAACAACCCGCTATTTACCGATACAGAAACGGCTGAAAATCTGTTCCAGGATCTCGTCCGGCGTGGTTTCTCCGGTAATCCGTCCGAGCGCGCCGAGGACCTCGCGCAGGTCCATCGCCAGGCACTCGCGAGGAGCGGCCGAGGCCGCCGAGACAAAGAGTTCATCAAGCGCCTTTTTCCCACTCAACAGAGCGTCACGGTGGCGACGTTCGGTAATCACGACCCCCTCGTTGTCGGCGAGTGAGGAATCTTCCGCGAGGTGCCGGACAATTGCTTGAGCAAGGTCGGCCAAGCCCTGATTATACTTTGCCGACACGGCAACCCGGTGTTCAAACCCGGCAAGCCCTGAAACATCACAATGCTGGGCCTGGTCAGATTTATTGATGACAACCAGGGTCTTGTCCGGACGACACAGCTCAAGGGCCAGGAGGTCTTCATCGTCTAGCGGTACAGAGCCATCTATCACCATCAGAATCAGGTCTGCTGAAGACGCCTTGTGCCGTGCCCGGCGTACACCTTCTTGCTCAACTGGGTCATCCGTATCACGCACTCCGGCAGCATCGATCAGACGCACCGGGAACCCGGCCAGCACAAGCTGTTCTTCCAGGGTGTCACGGGTCGTGCCAGCAACTTCAGTAACGATGGCCCGGGATTCACCAAGTATGGCGTTCATCAACGAGCTCTTGCCGACATTCGGACGACCCAGGATCAGGATACTGACCCCCTCACGCAGGACCCTACCAAGATCGAAACTTTCGGCCAGGGCGTGCATCTGTCGTGCAACCCGGTGAAGCGGATCGAGCAGGGCCGGGAGATCCAGTTCACCAACCTCGTCATCTGGAAAATCGATATGAGCTTCCAGTAGCGCGAGGGCATCTTTGACTTGCTGTGAAAAAAGGTGTATCTCGCGGGATAACCGGCCTTTTAGCTGGTCTAATGCAACCCGGCTCGCTCGCTCCGAACGGGCCCGGATCACTTCGATCACAGCCTCCGCCTGAGCCAGGTCGAGACGACCATTCAGAAATGCGCGCTGGGTAAACTCACCGGGACCGGCCATCTTTGCGCCGGTTTCAAGAAAAAGGTCGAGAACGCTGCGCAGAACCTGGGCGCCGCCATGGCAATGAACCTCGACGACATCTTCACCAGTGTACGAGCGGGGACCGCGCATAACAACCGCCAGGACTTCATCAACCAGCTCATCGCGGTTGTTGTAAAGACCACCCAAATACAGCCTGTGCGATTCCATCTTTGCGGGAGTGGTGGTTTTGCTGCGGAAGACCTCTGCAAGGCAGGCGGTGGCCCGTGAACCAGACAGGCGGACGATGCCGATACCACCCTCGCCGGGCGGAGTCGCTGGGGCGACAATCGTATCGGTTGACAGCATGTTAGCCCCATTTCTGCAGAGCGACGACCTTGCGACCCCTCTCGTGATCCTTTGATCGGGATTCCGGGCCAGGGTTCTGCTTGAAAAGGTCATGCAAAACGCGGCGTTCGTTGAGCTTGCGGGGTGGGGTGGTTGCCGGCCTGCCGGCCTGATGCACCCAGGTGATCAAACGCCGAGCCCCGCGGTTGAGACAGTCTGTGCGATGCTGACGGTAGTTGCTGGCCGTCACTTCAGTGGTCAGGAGGTCCGGCTTCATGGCTCAGGTTCAGGCTTTTTTACGATGGATAAAATACTGCTGAAGTATCGTCAGAAGATTATTCACCAGCCAGTAGATAACTAAACCCGAAGGGAAATTAAGAAACATGAACGTGAAGATGATCGGCATCATCATGAAGATCTTGGCCTGCATCGGGTCAGCCGTCGTCGGTGTCATTTTCTGCTGCACAAACATGCTCGCGCCCATCAGCACAGGGGTAATATAGTAGGGGTCTTTAGCCGAAAGGTCCGTCAACCAGAAGGCGAAGTCAGCGTGACGCAAGGCTATCGAATCAAGTAAAACTTTGTACAGGGCAAAGAAAACAGGTATTTGCACCAGCATCGGCAAACACCCGCCGAGCGGGTTGACGCTGTGGGTCTTGTACAGCGCCATCATCTCCTTGTTGAGCCGCTCCTTGTCACCGGAATGTTTCTCCCGCAGCTTCTGCATCTCCGGCTGCAGCTTCTGCATTGCCTTCATCGATGAGTAGCTCTTGTGTGTCAGCGGCCAGAAGATGATCTTGATCAGGACCGTCAGAAGGATAATGGCGACCCCGTAATTCTTGAAGTACCCGTAGAAAAAGGTAAGCACCAGGAACAGTGGCTGGGCGAGGATGTTGAAAAAACCGAAGTGTACGACCTTGTCGAGGTTGTGACCCGCTGCTTTGAGTTGTTCGGCGTCTTTCGGGCCGATGAAGACCAGGTAGTCGAGAGCTTTACGTTCGCCGGGTTGCAGGGTGATAACCGGTGTTTCGATCAGGTTCTCGACTGCGTCGCCTTTGCGGCGTATTTCGATACGCTCGCTCGAGCCGGTTCCCGGAACCACCACGGAGAGGAAATACTTGGTCTGAAAAGAGGTCCAGGAGACATCCGCGCCGTAAGCCACAGATCCCTCTTTCAGGTCATCGACGTCAACTTCCTCGATTTCTTCTTTGTTCAATGTTGCCGGACCGATGAACGAATACATGTCATACATGTTCGAGTCCTGGTTTTCATCCCAGTGCTGCACCAGTGCGAAACCGAGACTGCCCCGTAAAGGCGTTGCCGCCGTGTTGGCCAACTCCATTGTTGTATCAATAGTATAGCGATCACCGAGCAACCTGTAGGTCTTCACATACTGCATGCCGTTGGCGGCAACATGTTTAAAACGCAACTCATATTGTGCGTCTCCGTTGATCTCGACCAGGTTTGCCGACGCGGTCTCGAAGCGGGCATCTTCGTTGAGAACAAAACCCTCTGTGCCGGTCGTGCGCAAGGTTGCATAGCGCAGGGGGCCAGATTCGAACATCTGGACAGGTGGGGCATCTTCTGCTGCTGTGGCCTTGTAATCCTTTAATTTGAAAGAAACCAACCGGGCTCCCTGCGTGGTAAAAACCGCCTGGTACTTGTCGGTTTCGATGGTTATTTCGCGGCCCGGCACAGAGTTGTCGGTCACAGCGGGAGAGACTGTGCCCGCTTCATTGAGCGGCTGAATCTTCGCCGGCCCAGGAGTAATTGTCGGAGCCGCTGTCTCGGCCGTTGCCTGATCGGCGGCGGGCGGCTCGGTTGGCGTCACCTGTTCCTGTTTAACGGGTGGGAAAAGTATGGAAAACCCAAGCCATACCGCTAACATAAGGGACATGGCAAGGATAAGGTTTTTATTTTCATATGAATTCATGACAAGAAAATCTCCTGGTTATGTAAGGTCCCGGTCAACAGGATCGTAGCCACCCGGATGCCAGGGGTGACACCTTGCCAGGCGCTTGACTCCCAACCACAGTCCATGTGCAGCACCATACCTGTTTACAGCATCCAGAGTATATCTGGAGCAGGAAGGGTAAAAACGGCAGGCTGGTGGCATCAAGGGGGAAAGACAGGCCCGGTAAAAGCGAATGCCCGCTATGGCTAACCGCTTAATCATGTTGATCGGTCTCCAGGCGGGCAAAGACTGTTAATAGTTCCCGGTCCACATGCAAATGATCCAGGCGTCCGGCTTGGCGTTTGGCGACAACGGAAATGTCCATGGCCCGACCGAACTGTTTATGGTGATGTCTGAAAAATTCTCGAATCCAGCGTTTGAGCCGATTCCGGCAAACAGCATTACCAACCTTGCGACTCACGGTTATACCCAGGCGGGAGCTGTCCCGACCCGGGCTGCTAATCACAACAAAATGAGTCGTGTGATAGCGTTGTCCTTCCTGCCAGGCCCGTTGATATTCGCTGGACCGACAGATCCGGTGCGTCCTGGGGAAGGTTTGTTCACCTTTCACTTATGGTTCGGTTTTACTTGCTCGAAATTGTTGCCGCCAAGCGCTTGCGGCCCCTGGCGCGCCGACGCCTGATAACGTTTGCGCCGGCTTTGGAACGCATCCGTTTGCGGAAACCGTGTGTACGCTTGCGACTGATTCTGCTTGGTTGAAATGTACGTTTCATGGTCTTATCTGCTCCCGTTTAACAATCAAGATCTTGAATTTTGTGAAAAGCACTTTTAAGCATAGTTGTCAATTAATGTCAAGAACGAAAAACTTTCGCAATATTGAACTGTTATTATCAAGAGAATTTTCCCTTGCAATAAAAAACCGGCTCTGTTAGTCTTTGTTCCAAGTTTTCCACCCGATTATTTTTAACTAACCCATTGATTTTAGGTTGTTTTTAAGTTATCCACAGCTGTTTAAAAGTTTGTGGATAAATCCGTCGCCACCATCTCCGTCCGGAAACCGGTGAGTGATAACTGACGCAGGCATGAGCAAACTCTGGGAAGACACCCTGACACACCTGGAACTGAACCTCAGTTCGCAACATTTTTCTACCTGGATCAAACCCTTGAAACTCGTCAAAATCGAGCAGGATATGGTTTACCTGGAAGTTCCCAACCGGTTTGTTCTCGACTGGGTTAAAGACAATTACAGCAAGCTTATTCAGAAGATTCTTGAAGAACTCTCTGCCGTGAATTATCGACTGCAGTTCAGTGTAACCGGTCAAGCTAGGGATGGTTTACCCCGACCCGGTGAAAAAACAGAAAGCCCTAACCCTCCTGTCAATAGTCAGAAAAAGGCTGTCAATAACATTCATTCAGCAGATATTAACCTGAACCGCAAATATTCGTTCGAAGAGTTTGTGTCCGGTTCATCCAACCAGTTTGCTTATGCTGCCGCGATGGCAGTCGCCAACAATCCGGCGACGACCTATAATCCTCTTTTCATCTATGGTGCCGTCGGACTGGGCAAAACACACCTGGTGAACGCAATTGGCAACGCCATCTTGAACAAGTCGCCACAGATGCGGATATGTTATTACACGTCCGAAAAATTCATGAACGAATTGATTAATTCGCTACGTTATAACCGTATGGATGAATTCCGCAATAAATTCAGGTCTATGGATGTTCTGCTGATTGATGATATCCAATTTATTGCCGGCAAGGAACGTACCCAGGAAGAGTTTTTCCATACATTCAACGCTCTCTATGAATCTCACAAGCAGATCATTGTCACCTCGGATAAATTTCCCAAAGACATTCCCGGATTGGAAGAGAGGTTGCGATCCCGTTTCGAGTGGGGCTTGATTGCCGATATACAGCCGCCGGACGTTGAAACAAAGCTGGCCATTCTGAAAATGAAAGCAGAACAGAACAGCATCAAACTGCCAGAAGAGGTGTCTTCTTTTCTTGCCAATTCAGTTTGCAGTAACGTTCGGGAACTGGAAGGTTATCTGATCAGAATAGGAGCTTACGCAAGCCTCACCTCAACTCCGGTTTCTATTGAAATGGCGCGGGATGTTCTCAAGGATATCCTGGTTGAACGCAACAAGGAACTCACCGTAGAGGAAATATTGAAAAGAGTCAGCAGTCATTTCAATATAAAAATTTCCGATATAAAATCTCCAAAGAGATTAAAGGCCGTGGTCTTGCCAAGGCAGATCGCCATGTATCTGTCACGACAACTCACCTCTTCTTCCTATCCGGAAATTGGCGAACGATTTGGTGGCAAAGATCATTCAACGATAATCCATGCCATTCGCAAGATAGAAAAGCTCATTGAAGAGGATTTTCAATTAAACAGTACAATCGAAAATTTAAAAAAGGAACTGACCAGTTGATAAGTTGTTAACAACAGGGGTTAATAACCTGGGGACATGTCAAGCCTAAATAAAAAGACCTACTTATCCCCT
>JAFDBW010000195.1 GCA_019313105.1 Deltaproteobacteria bacterium
ACATATTTCTTCGGTCATCAACCCCAGGAATGGACCGGCGATGAGCTCGCACAGAAGCTCCGTACCCTGGTCAGCGGCACTGCTGAAGTGGACTATGCTGATATTCTTGACAGTTTGCTGGATGAACACTTCAGCCTGACCCGCAGCAACCCCTGGGGCCGGGACAAGCAGCGTGATCGTGAATATGAAGACGTCTGCCGGGAAATTGAAAACCACGGGCCAGCTAGTACTGTGCCGGTTTTCGTAGAAATAGACGACTCGATCGAAAAAAACGGGCAGGTCGAAGCATTGTCTGCCGAACTGATCAATGATCGTCTCGAATATGAAAAAGGCCTGCGCTATGTCGAACATGTCCGCAGCCGGCAAACGACAATCGCCGAGATCAACCCACGAACCGCTGTCGAAACGCCGCTGGCTGCCGGACCTGAAAGTCCAGACGACATGTGCAAGCAGCTTGCCGCCGCCGGTTTGCCCGAGGACCCGCCGAGCAACCTTGTTGAACTTTTGGCTGAAGCTGCAGAGATCAGACAGGAGATGAGTTCGCTGCAACAGCCTTACGCTGCACTCGGGAAGCGTGAAAAACAGATCCCGGCTGTGCCCTGGAAGGCACTGCTGTCGGTCTCCGTACTGCTTGCGCTGGTGACCGGTGCAGCATGGTGGCGGCAGCTTTATCCGCTGCCGATGTCGGTCTTTTCCGGCACGGTCGTGGTATTGTTCTCAGGCTGGTGCGGCTGGCGCTTTAGACTGAACAGGAAGGCCCGCGCAGAGTGCAAAACAGAACGTGGCAGGCTGGACCAGAAAAAAAGTGCCATACAGCAACGCCAGGCTGAACTCACTGAACGTTGCGAAGCTCTCGGTCTGCCTTCTTCACCGATAGACCTGGTCCGGCTGCAGAAGCTGGTGTCTTCAAACCGCGAACTGCTCGAAAGTTACTGGGCCCGGCCTGTTGCCGAGCAGCCGGTTGACGATGTTGAACGACCCGTTGAACCCCGGCCCCCGGAACAAATCGAAGCTGCAGGCTCTTTTGAAGAGGACGGCCCTGCCGGAGAACTGCAGGAGATGGAAGCCCGGCTGGCAGAATTTGCAGCTGAAATAAACCGGAAAGAAGGCCGCCTGCAGGAGCTGAGTAGACAGCTTGAGAATTCGGCATCCTCGCAAGCAGCCCGAACCGGCTGTAATCACACGGCATTGCAGAAGCGCAAGCATGAGCTTGAATCACGCATCACTTTGCTGCGCAAGGCGATCAACCTGCTGGCGGGTGCGGTTGATGAATTCAGCCGCTCGCATCTTCTTCGCCTCAATCATGAAGCCGGCAAGCTGTTTGCCAAGATCACGGCAGGGCGATATGCTGAGATCAGGCTCGATGAGAACATGGCCCCTTCGGTCCTGGTTGACAAGCGTCGCTGGATGCCGGCCGAAAGCTTCAGCAAGGGCACTGTCGACGCCCTTTACCTGGCCTTGCGTACCGCCTTGACAAAGATCCGTGATGATGGCCGGACACTGCCACTGATGCTAGATGATCCCTTTGTGCACCTAGACCAGAGACGTCTGGCGACGGCACTGAACATGGTTGATCTGGCATCAGCTGATGGACAATTGGTTCTCTTTAGTCATAATCTGGAACTAGGAAAACGTGCCGCGCGTGAACGATGGCATGTCGTCCCGCTGGACGGAGGGGGTGTTGATGACACGCGCACAAGTGAAGAAGGAGGAGAGCATGCCGGACAATTGCATCTTTTGTAAAATAATTGCCGGGGATATCCCGGGAAAGATTGTTTATCAGGATGATCGGCTGGTTGCTATCGAAGATATCAACCCCCAGGCTCCAAATCATCTCCTGATCGTGCCGAGGAAACATATCCGCACGACTCTGGATCTGACAACTGCTGACAATGAACTTATTGGGCACGTCTTCCAGGTGGCCGGGAAACTGGCCCATGACCTCGGTTTTTCCGAGGACGGTTTCCGAATTGTCAATAATACCAACGAGGCTGGCGGTCAGACCGTGTGGCATATTCACTTTCATCTGCTGGGCGGCCGTGACATGTCCTGGCCTCCCGGTTAAAGGGTCCGGTCAGATTTTATCGATGGCCCTGCAACAGGCTTGCGACGCAGTAATTTCTGTCTTAATATCGGTTATATCTCTAACCTGGAAGCTTGCTGAATGGAGACGATCCATCATCCAATAGCCGAGCCTGAAGCTCCGGAAAATTACGACGATAAGCGTCAAGTGCGCCTGATTAACGAAATCATGGAGCTGCTGGTGACGCATTATGGCGGCAGTCTCAGTGAGCCTGTCCTCGATAAATCGATCGATAATCTGCAGAAGGCGATCAGCCTCGCACAGAAAGCCCACCGTCACCAGCTGCGCAAGTCGGGAGAACCTTATTTCTTTCACCCCCTGCGCGTTGCCCATCTGGCCGCCCGGCACTGGATGGATTTTGCCTCGGTAAACGCTGCCATTCTGCACGATGTCGTCGAGGATACGCCGACAACTCTCGAGGACGTCAGCGCGATGTTCGGTGAAGAGACCAGCCTGCTGGTTGATGGCCTGACCAAGGTTGATGACGACCTGCTCAGCCGCAGTGTGCTAAAGCAACAGACGTACCGCAAACAGGTCCTGCTTGCCGTCCGGGACGTACGGGTGCTTTGCCTGAAGTTCTGGGATCGATTTGACAACCTGCAGACCATACAAGCCCTGAACCCTGAAAAACAGAGACTGATTGCAGAGGAGACCAGGACGATCTACGTCCCTCTCGCCAGACATCTGGGCATGGGTCGCGTTGCGACTGAGCTTGATGCCCTGTCTCTGACGATCCTTTATCCCACCCGTGCCAAGCGTTACTCGGCCGCTGTCGCTGAACTTCGTAAAAGTTACGAGTCGACCCTCGGGCTGATTCGTTCAGAGATCCATAATATTCTTGAGCACCACAAAATCGACGCATTGGTCAGGGATCGTTGGCGACCGTTCTCCATCATCGCGGCCAGATCGACCGCCCGCGGGCTGCCGGCCCTTTATACCCTGGATGTCCTGGTGGACAGCTTTATGGATGCCTACCACACCCTGGGGTTGTTACATCGTCTCTACCCACCGATTCCAGGCAAACTGCGTGATCACCTGAACATGCCTTCGCAGTATGGCTACCAGGCCCTGAAAACCAGTGTCCAGGCCGGAGAGGCACGTTTGCGTATCGAAATTACAACGCGCAAGCTGGCGCGTTTCAACGATTCCGGCGTGTTGGCCCCCGGCTTTGAATTTCGGAGCAAAAATTTTGAGGAGTTGATGCAGTCGCTGATCGAGGGTGAGTCGGCCTTTGACATGGATAGTCTGCGCCTCGCCTCAGCTTCAATCCAGGTTTATACGCCCCAGGGAGAAGTACGTACCTTGCCCGAGGGGTGCAGCGCTCTGGACTTTGCGTTCAATATCCACGAGCAGCTCGGGTTGCACGCGGTTCGGGTGCGTATCAACGGCAAAACCCGTCAACTCAAGGCACGCCTTATGGATGGAGATCAAATCGATGTTGAAATTGCAGACCAGCCGTCGGTCCTGCCCAAATGGCTGGAATGGGCCGTTACACCTAGGGCCCGTAACAGTATCCGTCGTTACCTTCGCTCCAAGGTCAGGCAAAGAGGCGGCAAGAGCCAGGCTTAATTCTCTCTTCAGGTCATTGTTCTTCGGATTCCTACTGCTGCTCATGTTCCAGCAGGTTGTCTTTGCAGGACAGGCAAACGTTTTTATTTATCACCGTTTCGACGACTCAGTATATCCCTCGACCAATATTTCCAGCCGCGAATTTCAATCACATCTCGAGATATTGCATCAGCAGGACTTTACCGTCCTCACTCTCGGCCAGATCCTTGACAAAATAAAGCACGGTGAGAGTTTGCCAGAACGCTGTGCTGCAATCACCGTAGACGATGCTTACCGTTCCTTTCTCACCAGTGGCTGGCCACTCCTGAAGAGCTTTGGCTTCCCGGCGACTCTTTTCGTCAGTACGGATACGGTGGGGGGAGGGGAGCACCTCGACTGGCAGGAGCTGAAGACTTTACGAAACGAGGGGGTGGAAATAGGTAACCACACCGCCAGTCATGCTTTTTTACTTGACCATCAAAACGATGAGAATTGGGAGGGCAGGGTTCTGGGAGAGTTAGGCCGCGCTCAGCAAGCTTTTGAGAGAAACCTGGGCTTCAGGCCGCGGTTGTTCGCCTATCCTTATGGTGAGTTTTCTCCGGGACTTGCCGTACTGGTCAGACAAGCCGGCTTCGATGCCGCCTTTGGTCAGCAATCCGGCGTATTGACGCCGGACCAGGACTTTTTCCGTCTGCCGCGCTTTCCGATGGGAGGTTCTTATGCAAATCCCGATGATTTTCAGGACAAGCTTTTCATGAAACACCTGCCAGTCAAGGTCGTCTCTCCTGAAACGACTGTGCTTGAGGATGAAAATCCGCCGAGACTGGTTTTCTCTCTTGAAGCAGGAGCGTTTGACAGTGGAGGCCTGCGTTGCTTCGTGCCCGGGCAGTCAGAATGCAAGGTGGAGATGGTGCCAGGCGAGGACCGTTTTTTCGAGATTCAGGCGAGCAAAAAGCTCGTCGGGCGACGCAGCAAATATACGATTACCGCCAAGGATGCCGACGGTACGTGGTACTGGTTCAGTCAGTTATGGGTCTTGCCGCGCCGGTGAGCGGTGCCCGATCATTCTGCTGCGTGACGAGAAAAGGCCGGAGCCTGATGTGCCGATGATCGTGTGAGTGTCCATCTCAGGAAGACGCAGCGAGGCATCGTTGACCCGCATAAGTTGGTTTTGGCGAATCATAGCCTGGATTTCACTGATATACTCATCGCCGCGCTGCGAATATTTTGCCAACCCTTTAGCCAGCGCCATGCCGGTTACCGGTTGATTCGATTCTCGCAACTGCTCGCGTATCTGACGTAACTTGCGATAGGCCCCATTGCGATTGAGGTTGTTCATGTAACTGCGGATCGATTCATATATACTTGAAAATATGCGAACCTCGTAAGTCGCCCCTTCAGGACGCCCGGCGGGGATGAGCCCGGTGCCAGGTTTGTAGGTCCATTCGCCGAAGAGGTTGTTGCCCATCCTGGCAAACCGGGAACTCCCCCAGGCGGATTCGTTGGCTGCCTGGGCCAAAACCAGTGACGGAGGGATGATATCGACTCTGCGCATTAATCGGGACCGGACCCGGTGGTCGGTAAATGGGTGCCCAAGCAGGCCGTAACGCCTGAGAATTTCATCCAGCCGTTCGAGGTCTCCGTCCTGTATCTCGCTTGAACTATGCCTGGATAAAATATGCTGAACATATTCACGTTCTTTCTCGATCTCCTGATTGGCTAAAAGGATCATTGGCAGCAAGCCCATGAAAAACGCGTGTTTCTTGGCTCTGGCGCTAGCTGTCCGGTTGATGTCGTCCGGAATGTTCTCAAGAATTAATGGCGGTACACCTTCTTCCAGTTCCGCCCAGTTATAGTCGAGGGACTGGAAAAAGGCCTGCAACCCGTTTGTCGTCTCCGGCCTGATTGAAGGGACTTCTTCGAAGCTGACCATTGAAGAGTCTGCCTGAATCGGCACGGCAAGACCGAAAAAGAGAAGGATGAAAATCAAGGCGAGCAATGACGTTCTGCAACATACTATGAACGTGTAGTCAATCATCAAGTGACCCCGATGGAGTAAGACGAACAGTCCGGCTGTCGGCAGCTATCGTTAACTTCCCATTGTATCACGGTCTTTTTTGTACAAACAATATCCAGTTGATTCATTGACCTGAGTCAAGGGAGTGATTATGAGATCTTTTCGTAAAGAATTGTGGTTCGAAATCCCCAACCGTCGCGGATTCCTGAACATTACCCGCCAGGTCGAGTCCTGCTTGAGTGAAAGTGGTATCCAGGAAGGTCTCCTGCTATGCAATGCCATGCATATCACCGCATCTGTGTTTATAAATGACGATGAAAGGGGGTTGCACCAGGATTTCGAAAACTGGCT
>JAFDBW010000196.1 GCA_019313105.1 Deltaproteobacteria bacterium
ACGACCGTCACCATTAACTTGCAACGCAACCTCAGAACGACCTACAATGATAGGCTGACAGCCGGAGGCATCAATTGAGTCATCTCTCACTGAAATACGGTTCGACAGTCATGTCTGCAGACCTGGTGGCACGAACCCTGACGGCATCAACCTTGCCTGAGCTCCCCGAACCCGTCGAAGAGGTTCACAGAGCACTGTCGAATCCGATCGGCGCAGCACCATTGTACAAGATCGTTGCTCCAGGCGAACGGGTTGTAATCGTCACCTCGGACATCACCCGTTATACCGGCAGTGACGTCTACCTACCGATCCTGGTTGAACAATTGAATCAATGCGGTATCCCGGATGAGGAGATCGCTGTCATCATCGCACTCGGCATCCACCGCAAACAGACGCAGACAGAGCATCGCAAAATTCTTGGCCCGCTTTATGGTCGCATCACTGTCTGCGATCATGAATGCGACGACCCGGAACAACTTGTAACCCTCGGCAAGACATCTTCCGGACTGCCGGTGCAGATCAACCGACGCGTCGTCGAGGCCGACCGGGTGATCGTCACCGGCACCATCGGCTTGCATTACTTTGCCGGTTTCGGCGGCGGGCGCAAAAGCCTGGTTCCGGGCGTAGCCAGCCGGGAGACCTGCATGGCCACCCACTTTGCCATATTCAACCCGCCGGAGCAGGGCGGCCGCAACCCGAAGGCCTGTACCGCCAATCTCGACGACAACCCGGTCCATCGGGCGATCCTCGAAGCGGCACAGATGGTCAAACCGGATTTCATCCTGAACACCGTCCTCACTGCAGACAAGCAGATCGCCAGAGTCTTTTGCGGTGAACTGGAGCTGGCCCACCTGGCCGGCTGCGACCTGGCAAAAGAGCTGTATACCTCAGAACTGGATCAACCGGTTGACCTGGCGATCGTCTCCTGTGGCGGTCACCCCAAGGACATCAACTTCATCCAGGCCCACAAGGCCCTCGATTACGGCGTCCACGCCGTCAAGCCAGGGGGAACGGTGATTCTCCTGGCCGCCTGCCCGGACGGGTTCGGCAACCCCACATTCTTTGATTGGTTCAATTACGAGGACCTGGACGTCTTCGAGAAGGCCCTGCGCAGCCGTTACGAGATCAACGGCCAGACCGCCTGGTCGACCCTGAGCAAGGCGCGGGCCTGGCGCGTCATCCTGATCAGCGAGTTGACCCGCGAACAGACTGAAAAAATGGGCATGGAGAAAGCGGCAACCCTTGACGAAGCCCTGCAGATGGCTTACAACCAACTGCCGGAGAATCCGGAGACCGTCATCATCCCGGATGGCGGGACGATTTTGCCGATTGTAGAAAAACCGTGAACAGTGATCCGTAAACCGTGACAGGCAAAAATATCACAGATCACAGATCACAGATCACGAGGTAAGAAATGGTTTCCGAACAAATCATAAATGAACTGAAATCGATCGTCGGCAAAGACAACGTCTTCACCAGCAAGGCCGATCGCATCTGTTACTCCTATGACGCCACCCAGCAGAGTTTTCTGCCTGACGTGGTAGTGCATCCCGGTTCGACCGAGGAAATCAGCCGCGTCATGAAGCTGGCCAACCGTGAGCTTATCCCGGTCTTCCCGCGCGGTGCCGGCAGCGGCTTCACCGGTGGCAGCCTGCCAACCCGGGGCGGTATCGTGATGTGCACCGAGCGGATGGACCGCATTCTCCTGATCGATGAGGAGAACCTGGTCGCCACCGTCGAGCCCGGCGTGGTCACCGAGCACTTCCAGAAGGAAGTCGAAAAGCTCGGTCTCTTCTATCCCCCCGACCCGGCATCACTCAAATTCTCCACCCTCGGCGGCAACGTTGCCGAGTGCGCCGGCGGCCCGCGCTGCATCAAATACGGGGTCACCAAGGACTTCATCATCGGTCTCGAAGTGGTCACGCCGACCGGCGACATCATCACCACCGGCGGACCGACCATGAAAGGGGTCGTCGGCTACGACCTGACCAAGCTGATGTGCGGCTCAGAAGGAACGCTCGGCGTCATCACCCGCATTGTCATTAAGCTCCTGCCATTACCGGAAGCAAAGAAGACTATGCTCGTTTTGTTCGATTCCATCGATGGCGCCGCACAGGCGGTTTCTTCAATCATCCGAAGCAAGATCATCCCCGCCACTCTCGAGTTCATGGATGGCCGCACCCTCGACTGCGTACGCCAGGCCACCGACCTCGAAGTCCCCGAAGGCGCCCGAGCAGTCTTGATCATCGAGGTCGACGGCGACCGCGAATTTCTCGACAAACAGGCCGCGCGGATTGCCAAGATTATCAAACCGCTGGGCGTCGTTGAAACCCGCATCGCCACGACCCCAGAAGAGAGCGAAGCGCTTTGGCAGATCCGCCGCTCGGTCTCGGCCAGCTTGCGCAAGGTCAACCCGAACAAGTACAATGAAGACATCTGCGTACCGCGAAGCAAGGTGCCGGAGATGATCCGCAAGGTTGACGCCATCGCCGAGAAATACGCCATTCCGATCGTTAACTTCGGCCATGCCGGTGACGGCAACATCCATGTCAATATCATGGTTAACAAGAAGGTCTCCGGGGACACCCTCAAGGCCGAAGGTGCCATCCGTGACGTCTTCAAGGCGGCACTCGAACTGGGCGGCACCATGAGCGGCGAGCACGGCGTCGGCATCGCCAAGGCTCCCTACATCCCGCTGGAGATCACCCCGGAAGCGGCGCGCTACATGAAGGCCATCAAACAGGCGCTTGATCCAAACAACATCCTCAACCCCGGCAAGATTTTTTTCGACGATGAAGATTTTGTTGCCGAATAGCCCGGCGGAAACTCCTCTTTATTCATTTTCGCGCCACGCGCCACGGAACATATGGCAAAACTGAAGAACCTCGAAGATTACCGCGAAGAGATTGAACACTGCGTGAAGTGCGGCGCCTGCCGTGCCCATTGTCCGGTGTTTGTCGCCGACAAACGTGAGGGCCGGGTTGCCCGGGGGAAAATTGCCCTGGCCAACTCGGTTCTTCAAGGTGAGGTCGATTTCGAAGAAAAGGTGCTGGAAGATATGAGTCAGTGCCTGCTCTGCGGCAGCTGCTGCGCCGGCTGTCCCAACAATGTCCACACCGAAGAGATCGTCGCCGCCACGCGACGCCGGATTGCCGAACAGCAGGGACTTTCGACTTTCGGCAAAGGCGTTGCCGCTGTACTGGGTCGGCCGAAACTGATGAACCTGCTGGCCAAGTCGGGCGGCAAACTGTCCACGATACTGTTCAAGAAGCTCCCCGAGGATAGCGGCCTGCGGCTGCGCTTTCCGGCTCCCTACCTGGAAGCGGACCGCACCCTGCCGCCGGTCACCGCAAAACCGTTTCGCGAGAGGGTGCCGGAGATCATCCCGGGCGAGGAAGGCCAACCGACCGTCCTGTTCTTCACCGGCTGCGGCATCAATTACATGTACCCTGCGGTCGGCGAAGCCTTTCTCAAGGCCCTCAAGTTTCTCGGTGTGACGGTCATCATTCCCAAGGATCAGGCCTGCTGCGGGTTGCCGGCGGTCAGCGCCGGCGCGACAAAGACGGTCGAAAAACTTGCCGAGCAGAACCTCGCTGCGATCAGTCGCCACAAGGTTGACCATATCGTCACCGCATGTGCTTCGTGCAACGCCGGTCTCGGCGAGATTTACGCGGCGATGGGTGATGAATTCAGCGACCTGTCGGCAAGCACCATCGACATCTTCGTCTTCCTCGCCAACCACGGCCTGCCGGAGAAGCTGGCGGCACTGCCGAAGGCTGACAAGCCGATCAAGGTCACTTATCATGATCCCTGTCACCTGCGTAACCGTGGGATCACCAAAGAGCCCCGTCAGATTCTCAAGGCCCTGCCACAGGTAGAGTACGTCGAGATGCCCGATGCGGCGACCTGCTGCGGCCTCGGCGGGACCTACTCTGTCTACCATTACGAAACCAGCAAGAAGATCGGTGCCAGGAAGGCGGCCAACATTGCCGAGAGCGGGGCCGAGATGGTCGCAACCGACTGTCCGGGTTGCATCATGCAGCTGCAGGACAACATCAACCACGCCAATGGCAAACAGCAACCGGTGCATATTCTGGAACTTCTGGCAGAAGCCTTGCCTGAAGACATTTAATTAAGACATTTTGCGTTGCAGGTTTGCATGCGTTAAGCAACCTGTTAAAATTGCCACGCTTACACAAATACCTCACCCGACCATTCTGCTAGGAGGAAACTATTATGCAAAAACTGAGCGTACTGATTGTTGCAATTCTGTTTGTCAGCGCCACTGTTGCCCTGGCCGTTCCGGCCAAGAAAACTATCGAGTTCAACGAAAGCCCGATGGGCAGCGTGACTTTCGACGGCACCATACACAAGGAAGCCGGCATCAAATGCAAGGAATGTCATAACAGCGGGATGTTCCCGAAGATGAAGCAGGGCACTGTCAAGATCACCATGGAAGAGATCTACGCCGGCAATCTTTGTGGTGTATGTCATAATGGCCAGCGGGCTTTCGATGCCAAGAGCAACTGCGCCAGGTGTCATGTGAAGCAATAAGTTCTGCCCCCCCCGAAAACATGGACGCCCACCGCGACCCGGTGGGCGTTTTTTATGCATCAGACAACCAAACAGACCCCGACTCAAACCGTCTGGCCTGCTGTCGCGATCGCCCTCCTTGAGACGCCTCACCGGAAATCTAAATGAACCCTCGTTCAGGCACATAAGCCTTTTATACAACGCATGGTTTTGATATAATGCATGTTCTTAAAGGCAAAGTCAGGGTAACTTGATGACGCAAAGCCACGGGTCCTTCATGCAGGATAGCCGGGTTGCCAGGAGACAACTTGAGAGTTGATGACAGGCCATCCGGATAGTATTGGGTGGCTTTTGCCGTTTTGTTGCAGATGACAAGGGAACCAGGAGTTTATAGGACAATGTTGACTTCAGGACAATCCGGAAAAACAGGCAGAAGAAGCTCCATGGAGAGAATTATCTTTGAAACAGCCGTCCAGTATGAACCTTCACGTGAAAGTCAACATTCCGATCCTTGTTGTGATTTGAGTGAAGGCGGGCTTTACATCAGAACAAACTATCCATTCGATACCGATGAAACTCTGACGCTCTCATTTTCTATACCGCAGCAGGAGCAAGACGTTTCCATCTCATGTCAAGCAAGGGTCGCATGGACAAATTTTGAGACAAATCGTCGCAAAACCGTGTACCCATCAGGCGTGGGTGTGCAGTTCCTGGATCTTTCTTGCGAAGACTTGACTGAACTGTCCAAATTTATTGGCGCATATGATGAGAACAAGAAAATGAACATCGTGTGTGCCTGGTGTGGCAGCAATTTAGGACTGCGCAATGGGCCGTTTGGCAAAACAAGTCACGGTATCTGTCGTCAGTGCCGTGAACAGCTTAATTGACATTTACCCCTCGGCTGCAAGCCCTTAAGCGGCCATCGACAAGACGGATCATGCCCGAAACTCATCAATGGCCAGCTCTTGCATTGATTACAAGGCAACAGGATTCTCCCATTCCTGCCGTCACTGTCGCACTGAACAACAGATGTTGATCAACCAGGAGCTCTCTCCTTTTGACCTCAACTTAAGATTAATGTAGATTGGTGAATATTTTACTTAATGATGTCTTGTGGCGAGTTCCAGAGAATCGTGCCGGTGATAAGATTCTCCCCTGAATCAGTGAGTCGCTTTTGTGTGCGCGTAAAGAGTCGTTTCATTGAAGCCCCCTTAGGGATTATTTCATTGGCGGAACATTCGACTCATTAAGTTATTCGGCCAAGGAAACCCTCCAATGACCCAAGCAATACCAGACCCTCTGTATTCAAGCCCCAGCACCGTTCAAGAAAGCATCAAACGGGAATATTGCCAGACGGTTCATTTGTGTGAGGCCTCTATGACCAGGCCAGTGCCTGTAGAAAAACCGAACATTAAGCCTCATGTCTGGGCTATCGGTGGAGGCAAAGGGGGGGTCGGCAAATCAGCCCTCACGACCGGCATTGCCATGACTTTGGCTGGCCAGGGACAACGCTGCGTCATGATCGATGCAGATCTTGGCGGTGCCAATCTGCATACCTTCCTCGGCATGTCTTCACCGGAGCATACGATCAGCGACCTGTTCCGTGACCCGACCAAAAATCTGCAGGACATTCTTCTGGCCACCCCCTTTGAAAACCTCGGCTTAATCAGCGGCGCCCGGGCTATGCTCAACGTGGCCAATCTGAAACACTTCCAGAAGGAGAAGTTGATCAGGCAGGTTTTTTCTCTGGAAGCAGATTATATCTTCATTGATCTGGGCGCCGGTAGTTCCTTTAATGTGCTCGACTTTTTCATTGCTGCTCACAATGGTTTGATGGTCGTCACACCGACTCCGACCTCGATAGAGAATACCTATCACTTCCTGAGAGCGGCTTATTTTCGCAAATTACGTCATGTCATTCGAGATCTCAAGGTCGAAGCGCTGGTCGATTCTTCCTTGGATGACAAAGAAAAAAGCGGCATCCGTTCACCGCGAGATCTTGTCGCCGAGCTCCGCCGCCGTGACCCGTCAGCCGGAGAAGAAATTGACAGGGCGATGATGTCGTTCAGTCCGGGTTTGATTGTAAACCAGGTGCAACGACATCAGGATCGCAATCTCGGCAAAGAGATGGCGCTGGCCTGTAAGGACTTTTTGGGGATCGATGTGACGATGGCCGGCTCTGTCCGTACCGACGAGCAGGTTCTGATGGCCCTCAATTCGCGCCGGCCGACTCTGAGCATGTTTCCGCAAAGTAACTTTGCCAAAGATGTACGGCAGATCGTACAAAAATTGGAATGGTAGCGGAGATCTGTGATGAGTGAAGACAGTCTGCAGGCGAGTTTTGATTTTTTCGGCCTGAGCCACGACGCCAGTATAGACGAGGTGGAAAAATCGTTTCGCGAATTACGCAACTTGTACAGTGAGGGCTCTTTGGCAACTTACTCATTGTTGGATGATGCCGACCGGCAAGAGAAACTTGCTGCGTTACGTAAAGCCTATGACCGGATTCTGCAATCATATTCCCACACACCAGATAGCGAGGTGGACCCCGAAAGAGAAGCGGGGCCCTTTCCCGCAAAGTCTCTAATAGTTAACATTGACGCAGATTTACAGCAGATGCCAGGGTTGTTTCTTCAGCAGTCACGTAAGGCTTTGGGCTTAAGCTTGCAGGATGTGGCGAAACGGACCAAGGTCAGAGCATCTATTCTACAGGACATAGAAGAGCAGCGTTTTGATTTTCTTCCGGCCCCGGTTTATCTGCGTGGATTTTTGAGGGAATTTGCACGAATGGTTAACGTGCCCGATGCCGATGCTCTGATTGATGCCTTTATGGCACGGGACAAGAACGACAAAGAGCGAAAAATAGATTAATTTGATGAAGCCTCCCATATAGCCAACCCGTGACTCCCCTGGCTGATCACCCCCAATTAACCGATTCAGCAATTTAACGCTTCCTCTCTCCGAATGTAGTTTCAGCGCGGCCTGGCCTTGAGACAGAATACGTGCTTTTCCCCATCTCATTAAGCACCCTGTTTCACAGTTATTAAATCCAAAGAAGTCGTCTGAATGCCATTGTGAGAAAATAGTGCGTGGCCACATGCTAAAATGATTTTTCAGTTGTTGCTTGCGACATTTTAGAGTTCCTTGTCTTTTTCAATTCGTACAGCAAATCACGAGATAGAAATGCAAAACAACCCAAAACTCAGTCATCCATGACCAACACATCCGATTTTATGAAAATCCTTGAGCTCTCCAAACGGGGCAATCAACTGCTCAAAGAAAAAAACTACCTTGAAGCCTGTGCCATATTCGATAAAGCCCGCAATCTCGAGCCAACCAATCTATATATTCTCGTCGGTATTGGCGATGCCCAGCGTGGTCTAAGCAACTTTTCAAAGGCAGCCCAATGTTACAAAAGGGTTCTGGACCAAGACCCTGAGAACCTCTTTGCGTTACGCGGTTTGGGGGACACTCGCCGCGCCCAGGACCGGATTGATGAAGCTCTGGTGGTCTGGGAACGCTACATCCAGTGCCGGCCGCGGGATATTTTCGTGCTGACTCGGATCGCGGATGGGTACAAAGCCATCGGCAAACTGCAGGTGGCCGAGGAATGCTACCAGCGGGTTCTGAACATCAAAAAGAAAGACAGCCATGCTTTGATGGGACTAGCTGACCTGTACCATAAAACCGGACAAGACGAGCTTGCCATCCAGTACTATGAACAAGTTTTGCAGAAAAACCCCGGAATGATCAACATCCTGACGACTTTGGGCAATCTTCAAAGGCGTCGAGGTGATCATGAAAAATCTCGACAATCTTTCGAAAAAGCTCTCGAACTGGAAAACAACAACGTGTATGCCCTGTATGGACTAGGTCATTACTATCGCTGGCAAGGCAACTATCCGATGGCCATTTCTCTCTGGGAACAGGTTCTTGAACGGTCAGAAGGCAATGTCGACTTGCTCGCTCGGTTGGGGGATGCCTATAGAAATGTCAGTGACCTGGTTGCTGCTGAATCAAACTACCGGAAGTCCCTTGACAAGGGTTACGACAAATTCAGTCTGCTGGGCCTTGCCAAGGTACACGCCATACGTGGCGAAGTAAATGAGATGGAACGCTGCTATCGCCAACTTATGGCCAATGAGCAGGATAACGGTCGGTTTTTTGGTGAAATTGCATCGCAACTGATCGAACATCGACAACCGTCCGACGCGGCAAGCTTTTACCGGACTGTCTGTGAACTGCATCAAGACAATCAGGATGTTTTTCAGAAACTGGCCAAACGGGCAGAAGAGCTCGGGCTGACATCATCACGTACTTGATCTCTTTTCATCTCTTGAACACGCCTGCCTCGCATTTTTCCTGTAAGCCACCACTCCTGGAACAACGCTAAACAATGGTAAACCGCCGGGGACATAACCGGCTGCGACAAAACATGGTAGAAAGTCAAGAGACACTCAGGGATACAAATCAACCCATAAAGAGTGTGTCATGACAAAGAAGAGCAAGTGTCGGATTAAATCGTTCAAGCGTTTTTGGCGTTTTTGACCTTAATGCTGCCGTAACCCGTCATTTCACCTGCGTCACCATGGAGCAGGTTGGGCCGGTTGCAAGTAGTTTTTGTCGGCGACCTTTCACCAACTCAGCAGAGACAAATTGCTACAATTTGGCTCACAATAATCATGTTTATGATACAATTACCTGAAGCTTAACGAGGATTCGACGACCTTTTAACGATATAGGGGACACTGCTCCCTCCCTCAAAAAAACTTAAGCCTGGGCATTTCAAATCCGCGGAAGCGGTTCGGAGAGGTGACTGTTGCAAAAGCTCACGAGGCTGTCCTTGATAGTTTTGATGCTTGGTGTGTTCGGGTGCGACTCGGAAATAAACCGTTCCCCAACCGATGTGCTGGGCATTGCGGCGAATCTCAGAAGCATGATGACGCTTGACCCCGCCGCGATATCAGAAAGCCTCACTGGTGGCGTCATGCGAAACGTCTGCGAGCCCCTGCTGGTGCTCAACGAGGAAGATGCCAGA
>JAFDBW010000197.1 GCA_019313105.1 Deltaproteobacteria bacterium
ACTTTACTTGCTTCCCGAAGGAAGCTTTCACGTACGACTTGCATGTGTTAAGCATACCGCCAACGTTCGTTCTGAGCCAGGATCAAACTCTCCAGTTGAAAACTGTATAAGTTGATACTGTGTTTACTCTTTGGTTTGTCTAGTGACCCGCAAACCATTTTACAAGCGTCTGCTATTCAGTTTTCAAAGACCCGGCTAAACATCTCCGCCGCCGTTGCGACAGGAGAGTAAGAATATCGAAACCTAAGTGCTCTGTCAATTGTTATTTGAGAGTCTTTCGATTTTTTTTCGCCCGATCTGCCGGCAGCTTTTATCTTGACTGCCAAACAAGCGAGCGGTGGTTATACCGGTTAAGCAGCGGGCTGTCAAGAACCTTTTCTGCTTTTTTTGCGTTACCCTTTTGATCGGCAACGAGGGGGGAATTTAATAAAGATGGCGGAAAGAGTCAAGGCTTTTCTGCAGTTTTTTTTCAAAAAAAACTTTCGCATCTCAAGATACTGATTTTAATCAAAAAATAACGCGCGCGGAACGCCGCCTTGCTGGCTGGAGAACCGTCTCCCCGGCAGGCTTTCCTGCCAGGCCAGGCCCATCGGTTTTCTCACCGCTCCGTTTCACACCGCCTCGATAATATAGTAATTCTTCTTACCCTTCTGTACCAGTATGTAGGATCCGTTGATCAGGTCCGCACCGGTCACCAAATATTCCTGATCGGTCAGCTTGGCCTGGTTCAGGCTGAGGCCATTGCCTTTGATCGTACGGCGCAGCTCACCTTTGGACGGGAAAGCCTGTGTATCGGTCGTAAGCAGTTCTACGACCGGCACACCGGCATCGAGCCTGGCTCGGTCGACTTGATAGGTCGGTACACCTTCAAACACCGACAGGAAGGTTTGCTTATCCAGTTTGGCCAGGCTTTCGGTCGTGGCTTTACCAAAAAGAATCTCTGAAGCATCCACAGCCTTGTTGTATTCATCTTCATCATGGACCATGCAGGTAACCTCTTTTGCCAGGCGCTTCTGCAGCGGTCGCAAGTGCGGTGCTGCTTGCTGCTCTTTGACCAGCACCGCAACTTCTTGCCTGCTTAAGAGCGTGAAGATTTTAATGTACTTCTCGGCATCGGCATCAGAGACATTGAGCCAGAACTGGTAGAACTTATACGGCGTGGTCAGCTTCGGATCGAGCCAGACGTTGCCGCTTTCAGTTTTTCCGAACTTACCGCCATCCGCTTTGGTGATGAGTGGACAGGTCAGGGCGAAGGCTTCACCGCTTTCTTTGCGTCGGATAAGCTCCGTTCCTGTCGTGATGTTCCCCCATTGGTCGGAGCCACCCATCTGCAATTTGCAGTTCTTCTCGCGGTACAAGTGCAAAAAATCGGTTCCCTGAACCAACTGATAGGAAAATTCGGTGTACGACAGGCCCATCTTGGCTTCTTCGCCCAGACGTTTTTTGACGCTGTCCTTGGCCATCATGTAATTGACTGTAATATGTTTGCCGATGTCGCGGATAAAATCGAGGAAACTGAAGTTTTTCATCCAGTCGTAATTGTTGACCAGCTCGGCGGCATTCGCAGCATCCGAAGCAAAATCGAGAAACTTCGCCAACTGTTTTTTCAAACAGGCCTCGTTATGACGCAATGTCTGCTCGTCGAGCAGATTACGCTCTGTAGACTTACCCGACGGATCGCCGATCATCCCTGTTGCCCCTCCAACCAGCGCGATCGGTTTATGGCCGGCGATCTGGAAATGTTTGAGCATCATCACACTGACCAGATGGCCGATATGCAGAGAATCCGCGGTCGGATCGATCCCAACGTAGGCTGAGGTCATTTCCTTTTGAAGTTGTTCTTCCGTCCCGGGCGTGATGTCATGGATCATGCCGCGCCAGGTCAATTCTTCGATAAAATTCATTTTCAATACCAACTGATTCTGTGTGTTTGGTTTATATCTTTACCTTGGCTTCAGCCGCAGGCAGGTAGACTCCTCAGTGGCCCAGCTCCATGACTCGCTGTATGCCAGCCGCCTTACCGGTCGACTCGTCAATCGAGACGATCACGCCGCAAAGCACAGGGTCCTTCTTGGCAATTTCATAGCGAACCGGCATTTGGGTCAAAAACCGCTGGATCGACAGTTCCTTACGGATGCCGATGACCGAATCGCGCGCGCCGGTCATGCCGGCGTCACTGATGAAAGCGGTCCCTCCCGGCATCACTCTCTCATCGGCGGTCTGAACATGGGTATGGGTGCCGACAACCGCGCTGACCCGACCGTCGAGGTAGGCACCCAGGGCACCTTTTTCACTGGTGGCCTCAGCGTGGAAATCAACCATGATAATTTTCTGTCTTTCCCCAAGCCCTTCGAGCAACTCATCCGCTTTGCGGAACGGGCAGTCCAGCCCTCCCATGAAAACACGGCCCTCGAGGTTGATTACGGCGACGGGCAAACCTCCTGCCGTGTGGAACACCCCGACACCGTGGCCGGGCACTCCCGGAGGATAATTCGCCGGACGCAGCAGGGCCGGCTCCTGGTCCAGACAGACAAGTCCGTCCCGCTTGTCCCAGACATGGTTACCGGTCGTCATGACATCGATACCGACATCAAACAGTTCCGAAACGACATCAGGGGTCAGACCAAAACCGGCAGCAGCATTCTCGACATTGGCAATCACAAGGTCAATCATATGCTGGTCGATCAGGCGAGGGAGTGCGTCACGCACCAGCTGGCGACCGGGACGGCCGATAATATCACCGATAAAGAGGATATTCAAAACTACTCCAACTGCTGTAGAGAGTGGAAGCGAGTGATACGGCGAAACAGGGAGTTGGCATAACCAACTCCCCACTGATCCTCCAACTATCTCGCTTTATTTCTATTTCGCGTAATCAGTCGCCCGCGTCTCACGGATAACATTGACCCGGATCTGCCCCGGGTAGGTCATCTCGGTCTCGATCTTTCGGGCGATATCCTTTGCCATGACATGCGACTGGTCATCGGAGACGACCTCGCTGGATACCATGACACGGATTTCACGACCGGCCTGAATCGCGAAGCAGGAGGTCACACCATTAAACGAGGTACCGATCCTTTCGAGATCCTCCAGTCGCTTGACGTAGGTTTCGAGCATTTCGCGCCGTGCACCCGGGCGTGCACCCGACAAGGCGTCAGCCGCTTGTACGAGGACCGCCAGAATGGTATCCGGCTTCTCCTCCTCATGGTGAGCAGCAATAGCATGGACAATCTCAGATGGCTCGCCGTATTTTCTCGCCAGGTCGGCACCGATCAAAGCATGAGACCCTTCTACTTCGTGGTCAACTGCCTTGCCGATATCGTGGAGCAGTCCGGCTCGCTTGGCCTGCTTGACATCGAGACCAAGCTCGGCGGCCATAATGCCGCAGAGGAAGGCAACTTCTATGGAGTGATGCAGGACATTCTGCCCGTATGAGGTGCGGTAGCGCAGACGCCCGATAATCTTGACAATTTCCGGATGGATACCATGCACACCGACGTCGAAGGTGGCCTGCTCGCCGGCCTCACGGATCGCGCCATCGACTTCCTGCTCGGCCTTCTTGACCACTTCCTCGATCCTGGCAGGATGGATTCGACCGTCAGCGATCAATTTCTCAAGCGCAAGGCGGGCGACTTCCCGGCGCACCGGGTTGAAGCCTGAGATAATCACCGCTTCCGGGGTATCGTCAATGATCAGGTCAATCCCGGTTGCGGCCTCAATGGCCCTGATGTTGCGCCCTTCACGACCGATAATCCGCCCCTTCATCTCATCACTGGGGAGAGCCACGGAATTAATGGTTTTCTCGGCAACGTAGTCACCGGCAAATCGCTGTATCGCCAGCGACAGGATCTTCTTTGCTTTCTTGTCGGCAACCTCTTTGGCCTCGTCCTCAATCTGCCTGATACGCTTGGCAGCATCGTGACGCGCCTCACTCTCCATGGCTGCCATCAGTTGCTGCTTTGCCTCTTCCGTGGTAATCCCAGAGAGCTTCTCCAGCTTGATGCGCTGTTCCGCGACCAGAGATTCAGCTTCTTCGGTCTTCTGCTGCAGGTTGCGATCACGGTCCTGCAGGGACTGCTCGCGACGGGACAGGTCTTGCTCTTTCTCATCGACCTGGGAAACCTTGCGGTCGAGGTTCTCTTCTTTATGCACCAGGCGCTTCTCCTGGGCCTGAAGCTCCCTGCGGGCTTCCCGTAATTCTTCGTCCCAGGCAGCTTTCGCCTTGAAAACAACATCCTTGGACTGGATGTCAGCTTCCTTGGTGATTGTCTCTGCTTCTTTCTTGGCGCTTTCGACGATCTGCGCAGCCTCTTTTTCGGCGTTCGCGAACTTCGATCCGGACGCCTTGGCACGCATGATCGCGCCGATGAATCCGCCGACGATCACGCCGGCAAAGGTCAGTAATATAGTCAGTTCTATCTTCAAAGCCGTCACCTCCTTATTGGCATTATTTTTTGCTGTAACACCCGGACTTCAGCTAAGTCAGCAGGTGGTAAAGTTCAAGATTTCTTGTTCTGTCATGAGTACGGACAACGCCCGGTCATGTTCTTCGACAATCGGTAGAGCATCGACAACCTGAAAGGTGTACGCAAAACCGACCTTCATGCAATCGGTACGGCATTCGTGCAGTGCCCTGTCATAAAAGCCCCGGCCGTAACCAAGTCGGTGACCAGCACGGTCAAACACGACACCCGGGACAACAACTAGGTCCAGCGTCGTCAGAGGCACCCGATTAACTCCCGCCGGCTCAGAAACGCCGAAAGAGCCTGGAACCAGATCATCAAGGGCAGTGATCTCGATAAATTCGAGGTGCTCACCGGCGACGCGGGGATAAACAACTCTTTTGCCGGACTCCAGCGCACAACGGGCGACCACATCTGTCAGCACCTCGTTGTGAATGGCGCTGTACAAGGCCAGAAATTTCGCATCGGCGAACAACGCCGACTGGAGAAATTTCGCCTGAACCTGCTCACTAAGCTTGTCACGCTGGGCTTGCGAAAGCGATTTACGTTCAGCCAGAAACTGTGCCCTGATTGATCGTTTTGGCATGAGCAGAGACCCCGTGACTCGAGACCTCCGGACGGTAGGATGGATAGATCAGATAGAAGGTAGGATATACGGCACAAACTGCCGCATCAGATTATACCTGCCGAGCGCTCCCCGTACAGCCTTACAGCGGTCCGTTTAGATCGCAGGCTGGACTGTGCATAATATTCTGGAGTTCCTGGTTTCATAATTTTGATGCGCATTCTGCGTCGTCTTTTTAAACGCCCTATTGCGGGCGACAGTACCGTCAGCTAATCTATCTTCAAATCCCCGTACGGAGATACTTTGTTCATTCTGCTGCGCTGCTTGATTCGGACCATACCGAACGCTTGTCAACCCAGGGCAGCTTCGATCTTTTCAATCAACCGGCTCAAGCGCCGCGACTCATCTGCACCGCCGGGGGCGCTCGAGGCGGGAGTGCCTTCCAGGTGCGCGGCCGAGACGTTAAGCAGAGCCAGAATCGCGGCCTGAAGCGAATCGACCGTACGACCGCTTCTGGTTACCAGGCTGATCTGATCCTCAACAAACCTGGCAACCTTGTGGACCTGCTCTGGAGGGGCATCACTCCTGAGGTTGAACTGTTGCCCCAGAATGGAAACCTGGACGCTCTGCTTCATCAACTTTTCCCTTCCAGACGCTCCAGTTTGTCGAGCAGTCTGTCCAGTTCATCGCTGACCCGGCTACGGTCCTGAACCAGGCGATCACATTCCCCGGTGAGAGTCCTGTTACGCTCCTGTAACTCGACACGCTCAGCCAGCAACCGCTCTACAAGTTCTTCCAGCCGCGCAATCGCTTCCAAAGACACGTTCAACTCCCTTTTCTTAATACTTTTCAGACTAGGTCAAAGGTCGCAAAAAGTCAAGCGATCTCAATTGTTAGCAAACAGTGCCGCAACAAATTCATCGGCACTGAAGGGACGCAGGTCGGCGACGCCTTCTCCGACACCTATCAGACGGACTGGCAGATCGAGTTGCGTGCTGATTGCGACAACGATACCGCCTTTGGCAGTGCCATCAAGCTTGGTCAGGGCGATCCCGGAGACTTCGACCGCCTCCCGGAACATTTTTGCCTGGATCAACGCATTCTGACCGGTTGTCGCATCAAGGACCAACAGGGTTTCATGAGGTGCGCCGGGGACTTCACGATCAACAACCCGACGAATTTTTTTCAGCTCTTCCATGAGGTTGACCTTGGTATGCAGACGGCCGGCCGTATCCAGGATCAGAACATCGGCTTTGCGGGCGACCGCCGCCTTGACAGCATCGAAAGCCACAGCGCCGGGATCGGACCCTTCCTTGTGGCGGACCACGTCCGATCCGGAGCGGGTCCCCCACACTTCGAGCTGCTCGGCAGCAGCCGCGCGGAAGGTATCTCCCGCACCGAGCACGACTTTCTTGCCCTGGTCTGCAAATTGTTTTGCCAATTTACCGATCGTCGTCGTCTTGCCGACACCGTTGACGCCAACCACCATGATGACCAGTGGGCCACTTTCCGGCGTTGGCCAATCCGGCCCGATATCTTTCAGGCGAGCGCGGACCTCTTCTGCCAGGATCTCACGCAGCTGGCCGGGATCATGCTGGTCATCGTCCTTCAGGCGTTCAGTCAGCGCCCGCACCAGCTCCTGGGTTGCCTGCATGCCGAAGTCGGCCGTAATCAGAATTTCTTCCAACTCTTCGAGAAACTCCTCATCCAGACGGGGGTGAGTACCAAGCAAAGCATCAACCCGGCCGACCAGAGAAGCACGGGTTTTGTCCAACCCAGCACGCATGCGCTGGAACAGATTGACCGGTTCTTCTACAGTGGGCTCCTGCCTAACCGGGGGCGCCTCGTGTGCTGCTGCCGCTTCATCGACAGCGGACAGTTCCGTGTCCTCAATGGGAGGCGCAACGTCTTCAGGCGCCGGTGCTTCGACCTGCCCGTCGGCCTCTTCACCGGCGACAGGTGAGCGCAGCTTGCGCCTCAACAACGCGATGACGACCAGTAGTGACAGCAGTGTCAGTGCAAGGTAAATCAACGCCAGGGCAGCCATGGACCCATGTTCGGCTGGCACTCCGACACTGATGAGAAACTCGGCGACCTTATTCAACCAGACTTCTAATTCCATGATCAGTCCTAGACAAGCGATAAGGCTGTAAAGCTGCAAAGGTTAGACCCATAGCCTTACAACCCTAAAGCCTTACAGTTGGGTTTTAAACAATCTCCTTGTGCAGGGCCAGGATACAACGCCTGGCCTCCAGCAGAGCACGTCCCAGCATGTCCGACCGGTCCAGGATCAGGACCAGATAGTATTCTTTGGTCACGGGGAGAATCAGGGTTTGTGTCTGCCGGGTGGTCACGACGATCTCCCGCAGGTCATCATTACCCAACCGGTCGACCACCTCGCGCATATTGTGCAGGATAACACCCTTGTGCGCACCAATCACTTTGAGGTCATAGTCATCCATGATGCCAACATGGTCGACCGATTCCCCCTCCCAGTCAGCGATAATCGCCCCCTGGGCTCCCGGCACACGTTCGACCAGCGCATTCAGCAAAGCCTTGAATGGCATCCTTACGCGACCTCTTTCATACAGACCGAAACAAGTTTCGACACGCCGGGTTCCTCCATGGTAATGCCGTAAAGGTTGTCGGCGATTTCCATGGTCCGTTTGTTGTGGGTAATGATGATGAACTGCGAGGACTCGGACATGTCCCTGACGATCTCGTTAAAACGTCCGATATTCGCGTCATCCAGCGGCGAATCGACCTCGTCAAGCAAACAGAAAGGCGACGGCTTGATAAGGAAGATGGAAAAAATCATGGCGACGGCAGTCAGGGCTTTTTCTCCACCGGAAAGCAGTGTGACGTTCTGCAATTTCTTGCCTGGAGGCTGGGCGACCACCTCGATCCCGGTTTCCAGGAGGTCACTCTCATCGGTCAGGCGCAGCTCCGCCTGACCGCCGTTGAACAGCCGCGGGAAGAGCTCCTGAAACGTAGCATTGACCTGGTCGAAGGTCTCCCGAAAGCGTTTCCGGGTGGTCCGGTTGATTTTGGCGATCGCCGACTGCAGGCCTTCCAGTGATTTCTGCAGATCTTCCTGTTGTTCGGTCATAAACAGGTAACGCTCCTCGAGCTCCTGGTATTCGTCGATCGCCATCAGGTTGACTTCACCGATTTCATCGATCCGTTTCTGCAGGTAGTCGCGACGCTCCTCAGCTGTGACTTCGTCAAACTCCTCGTCGTACTTCTCCTTGAGATCGGGGTTTGCCAGGTCGATCCGATAGCGATCCTGAAACGCCAACAGCATATGTTCAATCTCCAGTTGCAGCTCACGACTCTGCAGCTGTCGCGACGAGAGCTCATCTCGCAAAGATTGTGCCCGGCTGCGAAGCTGCTTGAGCTCCACCTCTCGTTTTTCAATATCCTGTCGACTTGCTTCAAATCGCTCACGCAAACCGGCAAGCTCCTGCTCTTGCTCGACGCGCTTGTGATAGAGGTCTTCCATCTCCCTCTTGAGCTGTTTGGCCTCATTACGCAAGTTGGTCTGAGTCTCAACCGCCTCGACAGCATCCTGTCTCAGCGTTTCCTGGCGTTGATGCAGTTCCTCGCGCAGATTCAGCAGTTTGTCCAGAGCCGCACGACTGCCTTCTTCCCTTTCCCGCAAACTCGCCAGATTTACTTTCAGGCCGGTCACTGTCTGACGCGACTCGTTGGTTCGCCCGCGCAGGGTCAGCAACTCGTCCTGCATGCGTGTCACCAAGGCTTCGAGCTCGCGTTTTTCCGCCTCTCTGCTCTCGCGTGTCGAGGATGAGGTTTGCAGAGTCCGCTGCAGCGCTTCATGCTCCTCGTGCAGTTGTGCCTCTTCCAGGCTCAGGACTTCGATGCGTTCCTGGAGACGGGCATCCTCCAGCATCAGGCCGTCGAGGTCTTTGCGATTATCCAGGACACGGATTTCCTTCTGATGCAGGTCCTGTTCCGCCTGACGCAGGGCGACATCCGTTGCCACCGACTCTTCGCGCAACCGGTCCCGCTGCTGATTCAGTTTGGCAACCTCTGCATCCAGGATCTTGACCTGTTTCTGCAGTTCTTTCATCTCTCGCTTTTTGTGCAGCAGCCCCTGATCGAGGGCCTGGCGACCGCCGCCGGTCACTTCGCCGCGGCAGGTCAACACGTTGCCGTCTTCGGTGACCAGGGTGATGCCAAATGGCAGCTTCTGCCCAAAATAGTTCTTCAGATCGGGGACAAGACAAGCACCGGCAAGTAAGCGGAAAATCGTGTCCTGGAAACCGGAGCGCACCTGCAGGAGTCCCGCGAGAGGGATCCCTCCGGCAATCTCCGGGGCATCGTCGATAGGGCACTCCGGCAGCATGAACGTACAGCGGCCTTCATTGTCACGCAGATATTCAAGGGCATCGACGACATTGTCCAGGTGTTCCGGCAGGAGAGCCTGGACACGTTCACCAAGGACAGCTTCGATCGCCGCTTCGTACTTTGGCGGTACATCCAGAATATCGGCAACCAGCCCCTTCATGTGAGTCTTGTGGCGTTCATCGGACAGGAGAGTCTTGACGCCGCGGGCATAGCCTTCGAGATTGCGTTCCAACTGTTCGAGGGATTCAAGCCGTGAGCGCTGCCGACTGAGTTCTTCCCGGCGCTGCAGAAGCTGATTCTCCGCCTGCTCAAGCTGCCCCTTCAGGCTGACCTGAAGCGCCTGCAACGTCTCACGATGAGTGATCAGATCGCCGCGCTCTTTCTCTATCGACTCCAGGGTGGAGTTGAGAGTGCTGCTGCTGTTGTGCAGATGCTTGAGCTGTTCAGTCACCGCGACCGCTTCATGATGATTGCGCTCGGTCAGATCGGCAAGGACAGCGATCCGCCGGTCGGCTTCCTCCTGCTGGCTGCTCATCCGGGTTAGATCGGCCATCAGCTGATAGAGATTCTGACGGGCCTGCTCCAATTGGCTCCCCAGACGATCTTCCTGGTCCGTCAGGTCCAGCAGGGTATCTTCACTCTTCGCAAGTCGTGCCTCTTCCTCGGTAAAGGCCCTGGCGTGCTCTTCGCGGGCCTCGCGCAACGCAGCCTCTTCTTCATCAGCAGTTGTCAGGCGGCGGTCAATTGCAGCCAGTTCGGCCTTGATGCGTTCCTGGTGGCGATCGAGAGACTCGACTTCCCGAGCCCCGAATTCGAGGCGACTTTCAATGCGCTGGATATCACCGGTCAGCTGGAACACGCCCTCCTGGCCCCGGGTCGCCTCCTTGTCCCGTTCGTCATGCTGCAGCCGGGCCTGCTCGAGCCCCAGTTCGGCCTGCTCGAGCTGGCGGTTCACGACATCGACCTGCCCGGTCTGTTGGTCTGCAGAGCTGCCGGCCTGTTCGGCCCTGGCCTGCAGCGCCGAATACTGGCGCAGACCGAACTGCAGTTCCAGTCCGCGCAGTTCTTCGCGGAACTCGCGAAAGCGCTTGGCGCGCTGGGCCTGTCGCTTGAGGCTGTTCATCTGGCGGCGGACTTCGCTGATAATGTCACTGAGGCGCAGCAGGTTCTGACGGGTCGCTTCGATCTTGCGCAATGCGGTCTTCTTGCGGGCTTTGAACTTGGTAACCCCGGCGGCCTCCTCGATCAGTGAACGGCGATCTTCGGGCTTGGCATTGATAATCATGCCGATTTTGCCCTGCTCGATAATCGAGTAGGCGCGCGTACCAACACCGGTGTCCATGAAAAGCTCGGTAATATCGAGTAACCGACAGGGGGTCCTGTTCAACAGGTATTCACTCTCGCCATTGCGGTAGAGTCGCCTGGTTACCTGAATTTCGGCATACTCACGGAACGCGGCCGGAGCCAGCCCGGACGTGTTGTCCATGATCAGGTTGACCTCGGCCATCCCGAGGGGCTTGCGGTTTTCACTGCCGCCGAAGATGACATCTTCCATCAACCTGCCGCGCAGGTTGCGGGCACTCTGCTCGCCCATAACCCAGCGGATGGCATCAACGACATTACTCTTGCCGCAGCCGTTGGGACCGACAATCGAGGTTATGCCATCATCGAAATCGAGGAATGTCCGCTCGACAAATGATTTAAACCCTGTAATTTCAATACGTTTTATTTTCATTGGGATCACTGCAGAGACCATGGCAAAATGCCCCTGATGCCCTGCTTAAGTAACCGGCGATGTTAGCAAGCTATGACAACGCTGTAAAGCAGATTTAATGTCTCGAAGGCTACGGTTTTTGAGTCAATAAGGTTGCCCTTAAAGGTTCCTGCCGTTATCTTGTTTTTACGATCATGACTGCATGGAAAATCAACCTCATAGAGGCGGGACTCCCTCTGCCTGATGCGATCACCTTGAGGGTGCCGTCTGCTCCCATTGGCTTTGTCCGTAAACTATGCAAAAAACAGCGAGTTGTGGTCGGTGATCAGATCGGCGATATAAGCCGGACAGTTCAATACGGAGAACAGGTCCTGATAAAATCATCCGAGCGCTGGCTTGAGTTATTGGAACGCTCACCGGTTCAACCTGCCGAGATCCTTTACGAAGACACGGAATGCCTGGTCATCAACAAACCGTCAGGGCTGGCTGTGCACCATGCCCATGGGCACGACGATGACCTGAAATCCCGGTTACAGAATTTTCTGCAACAGCGCAGGGAAAGATTTCAGCTGGCACCGATCCATCGGCTCGATGCGGGCACCTCCGGAGCCATACTGTTTGGTAAAGGAAAAAAGGCCACCGGCCAGCTTGGCCAGGAGCTGATGGCAGGAGGAATCACCAAACGATACCTGGCGCTTGTACAGGGTGTTGTCGACGAGGCTGGCGAGTTGACTACCCCGGTCCTCGCAAAGGGGCGCATGAAAGCCGCACTGACCAGATTCCGGCCAATAGACAACAACGGTTGGACGACACTCCTTGAGCTCGAACTGGTCACCGGTCGGCGACATCAGATCCGCAAGCAGCTGTCAGAAGCTGGCTGGCCGATCATCGGTGACAGCCGTTATCATCAAAGACCCAGAGTGGCCGCTGAGCGGCTCTTGTTGCATTGCCGCTTTCTGGCCTACCGAAACCCGGTCAGTGGCCGCATGATTGAAGTCGTCAGCCCCCTGCCAGAAGACTTTATCGCAGAACTTTCGAGGCTTGGCTTGCCCACTCGTGACCTCTCGGGATTGATTCGACAAAATACTGCCACATGACTGTAAATACAGGTATAATGTCTTGCGAGACAGAGGCCTTCAACCCTAAACAAATGGCACACTACTCCCACCATGCCAGTAGCTGACCAACAACAAAGGACAGCCCTGCACAGACGCGCCGCGCTCAAGACAGCTGCCTTATATGCAGTTGTCGCCTGCCTTTGGATCTACTTATCCGACATGTTCCTGGAGCTGTTCATCCAGGATCCGCGTCAGCTGACCCAGGCACAAACGATCAAGGGCGCACTGTACGTCATCGTGACGTCAGCTCTTCTTTACCTGTACCTAGGCCATTGTCTGCAATCCCTGCGCAAGCAAGAAGATCGGTTGAAAGAAGAGCAGGAACGTATCCAGCAGGAGGTCGCGGAACGTTTTCAACAGCTCAACACCCTGTTCAACTCGATGAATGCAGTCGTTTATGTCGCCGACATGGAAACCTACGAGCTGTTGTATGTCAACAAGTGTGCTATTGAGCATTTCGGCTCTAGCTGGCAGGGACGCAAATGTTTTCACTACCTCCAGTCGGGCATAGAGGAGCCTTGTGCCTTTTGCACAAACCCTCAACTTCTTACCAACGGTGAGCCTGGCGATACGGTCACATGGGAATTTGAAAACCTGAAGAACCATCGCTGGTATGAATGTTTTGACAAGGCCATCCTCTGGACCAACGGCAGGCTTGCACGCCTGGAAATTGCTTTCGATATCACGGAGCGCAAGGAGCTCGAAAGGATCAAGGACGAGCTGCTCTCTTCCATAAGTCATGAAATGCGAACCCCGCTGACAGCAATCAGTGGATTTGCCGAACTGCTGCTGAACGAAGAAGAGCTGCCGCAGCACCACCGCAAGCACCTCGAAATCGTCCTCCGCGAAGCAGAAAAACTGTCCGAGTTGATCAACAGGTTCCTCGATGCACGACGGCTGAAAATTAACCGATCACGGATCAATTACCGGGATCTTGTTGTTGCTGAACTGCTGGAGAAAGCGCTGCAGGGCACCCGTTACTGTAAAGCGAAGCACGACATCCGCATTGACTGCGAGGCTGATGTCATGGTGTTCGGCAACAGCAAGGAACTCATCCAGGTTTTCTCGCAATTGCTCGAAAATGCCTGCCGCTACTCTCCCGAAGGGGGCGAGATCGTTGTCCGGGCAGAGACCGTTGCCGACGAAACCATTCTCTGCTTTTCTGATCTGGGCCTCGGCATTCCGCATCACGAACTGGACAATATTTTTCAGCCCTTTCACCGCTTGGATACTGGCGACAGACGCCGTACGGGCGGCGTCGGCCTCGGTCTGAGTGTGGCAAATGAAATCATTTCTTTGCATGGCGGCGAGATCCGTGTCGAAAGCACTCCGGGTAAAGGCAGCACATTCAAAATTATATTACCTTTGCCAAACCGGAGGGCAACAGCCCCTGACATCGAAAGCACCGGACCGGGCCAGACATGACCAACAATTCGCCGAAATCCTCATCAACCAGACGTCGCCGGGTGCTCTCAGGCCTACTGGTCATATGCGTCCTGGTCGGGTCATGGGTTGCTTATTTCCTTGCCAACTTTGACCTTAACGATTACCGGAAATACCTGGAAGGGGAGCTTTCCAGCCTGCTGTCCCTTCCTGCCAGGATCGACAGCATCCACTACAACTTTCATGAAACCAATCTTGCCCTGCACTTGAACGGTCTGCAGCTTGGCGACGAAAAGTCGCTGATCCAAATCAACGCTCCGGACACCATGATTGATCTGCAATGGCGAGGGCTGTTCGTGCAGGAATTCAGGTTCATCAGGATCAGACTGACCCAACCGGAAGTATGGGTCAGACGCGCGGCAGAAGAAGATGAGAGCTTTACGAAGCCGCCGACACCCTTGATAGACGGCGAGTCGGTCCTCTACAACACCAGTATCGGGGCCTTCGATATTATCGACGGCACAGTACACATTGACGCGCCGGATTCAGCACCGGCACAAGCAGAAGTGCTGATTACCGGACTCCGGGGCGAACTGACTGAAATCCGCTTGAACCAACTCTCCAGAATTCTCCTTGACGGTGAAATGCAACTTCCCGGGCAGAGCGTTCCCAGTTCCTGGCGATTACTCGGCGGCGCCTCTTTGAGTCTTGATGACAGCAAAGGCTTGACCGCTGAAACCGACCTGCTCCTGGATGTCAAGAAGTTGGACCTCAATGCGCTCAGCGCGATCTTGACAAGCAAAACCAAAAAGTTTCACCTTGCCGGTCGCTGTGACCTGAAGCTGCGAATCGAAGGGCCCCTTCGGGAGGCTATCGATTTTCAGATCGGATTGTCGTCGGACATGGTTGAGGTCTTGCCAGACCCTGTTTACACCAGGCCTGTTTCCTTTAAGAATCTTCTTGCCAGCGGCCGACTTCTCACTGATGAAAACCGGTCTGCGATCAGAAACCTGTCGCTTAAAGTCGATGAAGCCCTGCTCGCCGGAGAAATCGAATGGGCCGCACCAAAACAGCCTTTTTCAGCAAGGATTGTCCTCGCCAACAGCCGCCTGACCGTACCTCAGATCAAGCAATGGATTCCCGATATTCATGAATCATGGGGTAGAATCCGTAAGCATCTCCAGAGCCGTGGACAGGTACAATTCGAAACCGTCGAAATACAGATCCTTGAAGGCAAAGATACTCGCAAGAACTGGCAACTGGACAGGCTGAAAGGTGAAGTACAATCTATCGCGTGGCAGTTTGAAGGAGCTCCGGAGCTTGAGATCAGGTCACTACCTTTCGATCTGGAAGATGGCGGCTGGCGGATCAGTGATGGTCTTTTGCATATGGGCTCTCTGGATATCACTGCTGGCGGTCATGGTGAATACGGCAAAGGCGACTTCACGGTCACATCTCTTGACTTTAATGGAGAGGCCTTGCCCGAGCGTCTGCTTAGCGACTGGTATATACCGCAAGGGGCGTTGACAACCGAAGGGAAAGCGGCCGTCAGCGGACACATGCAAGGGACCTACAAGCAACTGGCCATAGACCTGCAGGCAGATTTGTCACATCTCTACCTGAATCACCCGGCCGGGCTGAAATTGGCTCCCGACCAGCAAGACAAACTGAACATCCACGCAACGCTCTCCCCGGGAAAGATTACTCTGGACCACGGGTCGATCAAATGGTCGGCAGCAAAAGGGCATATTACCGGAAGCTACCTCACCGGAAATCCGAACAGTCTTGCCCTTGATGCGTTACTGACGATCGACGACCTGACCAGATTGGCAGAAGCGCTGCCGCTACTCGACAAACTGCAGCTACATGGGCAGGCTGAACTCAGTATTTCGCAGCGCGGCAGGCGCGATGCGAACCGGCCAACAATGTCGCTGACACTGCGCGATGCCGGCCTCAGGGCAACCAGGCATATTGCAGACCTCAAACTGATCAACGGCCGCATAAACGTGACACCTGACGGACTGGACACGGAAAACCTGCGTGTCCATCTCGGCGAATCGCCAATGACAGTCAAGGCCGTGCTTGCGGACTTCACCGACCCGCGCCTGTCCCTGGATGTCAAGGGACCGACCGTGAGGGCGCAAGACGTCGTTTTCTACTCGGATAAAGCCCTGCTGCGTGACGTCAACGGTCACCTGGAGATCGACAGAGATGGCCTGTTGTTTGCGCCGGTTGACGTGCGTCTGGACGGTGGGACACACGCCTCGTTGAACGGCACGATCGGCTTCAAGCCCCCTTATCCAGTCAAGCTGGACATCACATCAGACTTCGCCCTGATCAGTGAAGTGATCAATCTCTGGTCCAACCGGTCGACAGCAAATCAGAAATCCACTGAGACGGACAGCTCCGTATCCCCATCCCCCAGGCCGCAGCCCGAGATAAGAATCACTGCCCACATCAAGCAAGGGGATCTTTATGGCATGGCGTTTCACGACGCCTCCGGCGTTATCGTTCCAACCCGGGGCCGCCTGGTTATCCATCCGCTCGACTTTTCAGTTGGTGAGGGGTATTGCAATGCACAGGTCCTGACAGACTTCGTCAAAGGTGGGCCTTCCCATTTAAGGATTTCCGGGCACGCGGAAGACGTCGATGCCCTGGAAGTCTACCGGGAACTGTTGAATCAGGAGAATATCGTCCGTGGCGCGTTACGCGGCGACTTTTACCTGACCGGCGATATCGGCAGCAACTTCCTGCCCTCTTCCTTTGGCAGATTCAGCATTCAGATCAGAGATGGCGTGCTCCACGAGTTTCCTGTTCTGAGCAAGGTATTCTCTCTGCTGAACGTGTCCCAAATCTTTGCCCTGCAGTTGCCGGACATGGATTTGGAGGGAATGCCCTACGAAAGCCTGACCGCGAATTTTCAACTGGACAATGGAATACTCAAAAGCGAAGACCTGACGATCCGCAGCGAAGCAATGAACCAGTCCTATACCGGTCAGGTTGACCTGGTAAGCAAGGAGATCGACACGGCCATGGCGATTCATCCTCTCGGCACGGTCGACAAGATCGTTTCCAAGGTCCCGGTGGCCGGCTGGCTGTTGACCGGTGAAGACAAGGCCCTGTTGACAGCACATTTCCGTATCAGCGGCAAGATCGGCGACGTATCGGTCATGATCATGCCTCTGGACATGCTCACGGAACCGACGATTGGACTGCTGAGGCGGGCTCTTGGACTGCCTTTCAAGCTCATAGAAGATCCCCAGATCCTCTGGGGTGGCGATTCAGATAAGGAGTAAGCAGGATCAGGCGGCGCGAGTCCCGACGTGGACGGCAGCAATCCCTCCGGTCAGGTCATGGACCTTGACGTCAACAAAGCCGGCCAGCTCCATCATTTCTTTGAAGGTTTCACGGTCAGGAAATTCGAGCACGGAATCCGGCAGGTACTGGTAGGCGCTGCGTTGCGAAATCAAACCGCCCAGCCAGGGCAGTACACGCAGGAAATAGAAGTAGTAGACAGCCCGAAAAAAGCCATTGCGTGGGGTCGCAAATTCCAGGATCGCTGCTCGCCCGCCGGGTTTCAGGACACGGGCCATTTCCTCCAGTCCCTTTTGACGGTCAACCACGTTGCGGATCCCGAAGGCGATCGTGATGCCGTCGAAGATGCCATCCGGATGCGGCATCGATTCACAGGGTGCATTGACCAGCACGATGCGGTCGCGATATGGCGACTCGGCAATTTTCCCACGTCCAAGTACCAGCATCCCCTGGGTAAAATCAGAGCCGACAATCTTCACACCCGGGGCGGTCTGACGTCCGATCTCAAGGGCCACATCACCTGTCCCCGTGGCAATATCCAACACCCTGCCGTCTTCCGGCACGGCCAGCTGCCCGACGGCAAAGCGACGCCAGCGCCGGTCTATGCCTAATGACAAGAGCCGGTTCAGCAGATCGTAGCGCGGCGCAATCCGATCAAACATATCGCGAATGCCGCGGCCTTTTTCGGTGAGTCTGGTCATTTTCCATCAAATCCTGTCAGCGGGAATCGCCGGTTATGTAACACGCTGGTCACATTTCTGTCAGTAAAAATGTCACCACGATCCCCCGGGGAAATATTAACACAGGAAAACTTTACATAAGCATCTTCATCATGTATTCCTCTGCTTTCAGATTCCATCAACCTGTGCAGAAATGCTGGCGCGAGAGGACGACAAGTCTCTTATTTCAGATTATACCGGTGCCTGTTAAACAAACCGGTGTGACAAGAGTGTGAACGTGACAGAAAAAACCAGGCAGATGCTGCCTTTTATAAGTCTTATTCTGGCAATGCTGTTATGGGCCAGTTCTTTTGTCGCTCTGAAGTTGGCTTTCCGCGGCTATCACCCGATGCAGGTGATCTTCGGCAGAATGTTCATCGCCAGCCTTTGTTTCGTCGTCTTCATTCCCGCATTTCGCAAAATCAAGTGGCGGCGCCGCGACCTGAAGTACCTGCTGATCATGGCCATCTGCGAACCATGCCTCTACTTCATCTTTGAAGCCAAGGCTCTGGAACTGACCAGCGCCTCGCAAGCCGGGATGATTACCGCAATGCTGCCTCTGCTGGTGGCAATCCTGGCCTGGAGCGTCCTCAAAGAGAAGATTACCCGTCAGACCCTGACCGGGTTCATCCTGGCGATCCTCGGTGCCTGCTGGCTGAGCCTTGCCAGCGAGACAACTGCAGATGCTCCCGACCCGCTACTTGGTAATTTCTGCGAATTCCTGGCAATGGTCTGTGCAGCAGGCTACACTGTTGCACTGAAACATCTCTCCGATCATTATCCGCCTCTCTTCCTGACCGCCTTCCAGGCGTTTCTCGGCAGTGTTTTTTTCTTTCCTTTCCTGCTCATGCCGAGTGTCGGCATCCCCGGACACCTGGAGACGACTCCATTTCTGGCCGTTGTTTACCTGGGCACGTTCATCACATTCGGCGCCTATGCCTGTTACAATTTCGGGGTGAGCAGAGTTCCTGCAAGTCAGGCAGCTGGATTTGTCAATCTGATCCCGGTCTTCGGTGTGCTGCTCGGCATTCTGGTCCTTGGCGACAGGCTCAACACTGAGCAGTGGCTGGCGTGCGGACTGGTCTTCTGCGGAGTCTGGATCAGCAGCAGACGCAAGGTCACGGTCCTGCCGAGGCCAGCTATAACATAGCCACCGAAGGCATCGCCTTACCTTAAATCAGAAGGGTGTGCGGGAAAAATGTCTCTTCGTCGCATCCTGCAGTTTTGACACAGCCTGGAACGACTCTTTCAGGAGATCCTGTTCCGTTTTGCTCAGCGCGTAAGGGTCGAGGAAATGCGATGGGGGATGACCGGATTCGATCATGCTGATTTCATGCCTCAGCCTGAGGAAGACCAGGGCCTCGAATGCGGCCCTGATGTGCTCGGCGGTTTCTATGGCAAAGACATTCTGCGCCACCAAAGCTTGGAGTCGATCCATTGTGGATATCTCCTGAATGCCTCTTTCCAGGGCAAACATCCTGACGCAGTCAACAATGTAGACGCAACCACCGTACTTGACCGAAAGCATTCCAGCGTTATGGCCCTCTTTCTCAACCGAGAAGCGGCCCAGCAGGCCAAGCGGGACCTTGTAACGCAGATCCAGGGTCATCATGTGATAGAGGAATCCCTGGTGTGTTTCGATACCTCTGACGACCATCTCCCGCAAATCGTGGGCCAGTTCAACATCACCCATCAAGGGCAGGAAATCGAAGAAGATCGAGGAATTTCTGACATGAGTCGGTTCCGGATCGAGCAACCAGCTGTTGATGCGCTCCTGCCAGTCGACCAGACGGCCGCGCCATTCACTGTTACGGGCCATGACATCACCATCGCAGAGCGGGTATCCCACCCGGTCGAGGGCCATGTTAAGCCTATCGCTGAAAGGCACAAAAAAAGCGTCCACCTCATCCTGCTGCAGATCGGGAAAATCTTCGAAGATGAACCCGTTATCCTGGTCGGGCTGTAGCAACATCTCACGGCGACCGGCGCTGCCCATGATCAGGAAGCAATGCCGGATCTCGGGCATCGTCAGCCCTTCCGCAGTCATCTCATCAAGACATAACTGATAGACACGCCGGATAATCGCGTGATGGATATGGGACAGGATCTCCATGACTTCAGGAGTGCTTCGGGTTTCCGACAACAGCGCACGAGCGACACCCACCGTTTCCTTGCGAATTGATGCCAGCCCCTCAATCGACTTCTCTTCACGGATATTTCCCAGCAGTAAAAGAGCCTTCTGCGAGCGATATCTCATCAAGTCACGGGGCGTAACGATCCCGACAAGCTGGTTGCGATCGATGATCGGCAGATGGTTGAGCCCATGACTGGTCATGAACGCCATGGCTTCGTACATGTAGGTATCAGGCGTCATGGTCGGCGGACAGGAACGCATGACATCCCGGGCAGTCATGGAACGGGCATTGACATTATCCGGTGCCAGGACCTTGGCAACCAGGTCACTGCCCGTGATGATGCCGATTGGCTCATTCTCGGGATTGACGACCACCAGGAAGTTGATCCCATGCTCTGTTAGACGCCGCGCTACGGCATTGACCGTTGTATCAGGCGTGCAGGTAACCACAGGAGAAGACATGATCTCCGAAAGCCGTTTTTTGAAAGGGTATGATTCCACCTGCATCAGGGCTGAACCTGAATGCTCGGAGACAATTTCCGAATAGAGTTTACGGACTCTGGACAGGACACTGCTGGTGAAGAATTTGCTCAGCTGTGGATATTCATTCTGCAACTTCTGTAGAACTTCTGCAGGAATCATGTAGCAAATTGTTGGTTTAACGGTCCGGGCCCCGCCTGCATAAGGTTCTCCGGTAAACACCGGAGTTCCACCAAACAGTTGTCCCTCCTTGCGGTAATCGACCACCATGTCGATTCCCCCTGGCGAAAGCAAGGTGATCGTCACCAACCCTTCCTTAATCACATAAAGGTAGCCAGTCGGGGGATCATTCTGTTGGAAGATGTCGAAGTTGGCAGGGAATTTCTTCTGGATAGCAGCCTTTCTCAGCTCATTGAATGCTGATTCTGGGAGCTGGTCGAAAGGTTCGGTTTCTTTTAGATGTTTGATCAACGGCATAGGGATATTAACGTTGCACAGGCTAAATTAATCTAAGAGGCTGCCCTCAAATTCAGTGATAATTTATCATTAATCGCACAGACGGGCAAACGCTTTAAGCTTCCGGAAGGCGTCTTTTGGGACGATTTTGCATCGAGAAAGGAGTTGGCCCCGACCTGGACGCATCAGCGAAAGAAGACCGAACCGACTTGTCAAGCAGATCAGGTCAAATTTCGCGGGATATAGGGAGAATGCCATCCCAGTTTGGAGGAAACGATGCCACAGGTGTCAAGCAGTGGATTCAGAATCTGTTTCTGAATAACTTCGCTGGAGAGACGGAATTCCGGGCCGACGACACAGATTGCCCCATGCAGCTTACCGCCGCTGCCAAACAGCGGAGCCGCCACACTGGCAATACCTTCTCCCAAAGCATCATTGTCCTGGGCGTAACCATGACCACGGCTTACCGTAAAATGCCTTGCGGCAGGATTGCCAGGCTCAGCGACGATTTTCTCCTGACCCTTGTTAAAGGCCAGCAGAACCTGACCGGCGGCGGTTGTTTCGAGAGGGAATCGTTTGCCGACCAGGGAGACGATCTTGACTTTCTGGGTGGTGTCGATCATGTCCAGGAAAAGGACTTCCTTGCGCCGTCGAACCGCGATATAGACCGCCTCATTGCAGCCCCGGGCCAAACGTTCAACAACCGGACGGGCATGTCTCAACAACCCCATTCGCGACAGGAACTTCTGACCGATTTCATAGGCAGACAGGCCGAGACGGTATTTTCCCGATTGCTCCTCGCGTTCGACATAGCCGCGATTTTCAAACGTTGCCAGAAGACGGAAAACACTCGTCTTGTTCATGGCAAGCTTTTCACTCAGCTGACTGATACGGACGTCGTCGTCTATCTCACTGAGAGCTTCCAACACATCAAGAGCGTTTTCAACGGCTTGTATAGAATATGATTCCTTGTCTCTGGAGGGCACGGATAACTCCTTATGGAATCGCAAAAAATAACAAAAAGAACTTGTGTGGAATAAAATAATACGCTGTTTTATTATTGTCAACGATTTGCTTAAAAAAGTTAGTTAAAAGCAAAGCTAGCGGGTGTAAAAAATCCCACTTATTGGGTAAAGGACTCCTGAAAAACATTATATAATCTGATAAACCAGACATTTAACAAGCTCTGGAGGGAATTATCACGGAATAGAAAAATACCGTTCTAAAATCTTATTTGATAGTTCAGAGAGGTCAACTTTGGTGGTGGATCAGGTATTCAGTCGATCAATGATTGGCTGGTCGGCCGGCAGGATGTTGAAATTCACCATTTCGCGCGGCAGGACCCAACGGTGCTCTGCCACACCGAGGTCGCGCAGCGTATCTGTCAGGAGCTCACATTGGTAGGCAAGGATCAGGACCGGGCCCCACTCGTAACGATAGAAAACAACTTCGTAAATACCGCTGACCCGGACCTCGACATCGAGCTCTTCCCGCATCTCACGGCAGAGGGCTTGTTCGGGGCTTTCGCCGGGGTCAACCTTGCCACCCGGGAATTCCCAGAAACCAGGATGGCGCTTGTCATCCGGCCGCCTGGTCAGCAAAACTTTTTCGCCATCAAACACCACGGCAGCAGTAACCAATATCGGCATTTCCGTCTGCTCTGTCCGGCTCTGGAGTTCCATGCCGCTTACGATAGCAGATCATGATCGGCAATGCCATTGATGAAGCCATAAGCTGAATCAATTTCACCCTTTCATTTGCTTGCTGCAAGGGGACGATCATGATAATTTGTTGTGATTTTTTCTCAGCACGCCACCCGCAAAGGAGACAATCGTGTCCGTTCATGAGATCAAGCACCCTCTGGTTCGACACAAGCTGGGCCTGATGCGCCGTGATGATGTCAGCACCAAGGCTTTTCGCGAACTCGCCTCGGAAGTTGCGCGCCTGCTGACCTACGAGGCGACCAGCGACCTGGAGACGGAGAAGGAAACCATCAAGGGTTGGGCCGGGCAGGTCTCGGTCGACACGATCAAGGGCAAGAAGATCACTGTCGTGCCGATTCTGCGTGCCGGGCTTGGCATGATGGACGGCGTCCTTGACCTGATCCCGAGTGCCAGGGTCAGCGTCATAGGCCTCTACCGCAACGAACAGACGCTGGAGCCCGTCGCCTACTACGAGAAATTCACCAGCCGGATTGAAGATCGTACAGCCATGATCCTCGATCCGATGCTGGCGACCGGCGGCAGCGTGATCGCCGCGATCGACATGCTCAAGGAATCGGGCTGCAAAAAGATCAAGGGTTTATTCCTGGTTGCCGCACCGGAGGGGATTGCCGCACTGCAGAAGAAACATCCGGATGTAGACATCTATGTCGCGGCGATCGACGAGAAGCTGAACGAGGTCGGCTACATTCTGCCCGGCCTCGGCGACGCCGGAGACAAGATCTTCGGCACCAAGTAGCGACCCGGTCAAGGGCGCCTTTTTACCCGGCGTTTCCGGGCAGACAAGCAAAAAATTCATTACAGGAGCATATTCAATGTCAGAGAACCTGCAGGACAATACGTTCAGCCTCAACCCCAAGCAGATCGTCATTGGCGCCCAGATGCTCTTTGTCGCTTTCGGCGCACTGGTGCTGGTCCCACTTCTGACCGGGTTGAATGCCAATGTCGCGCTCTTTACGGCCGGCGCCGGCACATTGGTATTCCAACTGGTCACACGCGGCAAGGTCCCGGTGTTCCTGGCTTCCAGTTTCGCCTTCATCGCGCCGATCATCTACGGTGTACAACAGTGGGGCATTCCCGGCACGATGTGCGGCCTTGCTGCAGCTGGACTGCTTTACGTTCTTATCAGCCTCGGCATAAGGGTCTTCGGTTCCGATATCCTGCATCGCATCCTGCCACCGGTCGTGACCGGACCCGTGATCATGGTCATCGGCCTGGTCCTGGCCCCGGTCGCCGTGCACATGGCCTCTGGCCGAACCGGTGACGGCGCCGCCTGGCTGGTTCCGCAGCCGACTGCCTACATGGTTGCAGGAGTGGCGCTGATCGTTACCGTCCTCGTTTCGTTGCTTGGCAAAGGGCTGTTCAGGCTGATCCCGATCCTCTGCGGCATCACCGCCGGTTACCTTACTGCTCTCGGACTCGACTTGAGCGGAATTTCAAGTTCGATCCAGGCGAGCTTTGATCCAGGCGAGCTGCAGAACTGGACCGGACCGACGCTGATTTCGATGCAGAAGGTCCTCGATGCGCCATGGCTGGCAGTTCCGGACTTCACCCTGCCGGTCTGGAATCTCGAAGCGATTTTCTTTATTGTACCGGTCGCGATTGCCCCGGCGATAGAACACTTCGGCGACGTCCTGGCGATCGGCAGCATCACCGGCAAAGACTATGTCGACGATCCCGGCATACACAAAACCATGCTCGGCGACGGGCTCGCCACCAGCCTGGCGGCGTGTCTCGGCGGACCGCCCAACACCACCTACTCCGAGGTCTCCGGCGCCGTGGCCCTGACCCGCTCCTTCAACCCGTTTATCATGACCTGGGCAGCCATTGCAGCAATCCTGCTCGCCTTCATTGGCAAGCTCGGTGGCTTCCTCAACACCATCCCGGCACCGGTCATGGGCGGCATCATGGTCCTGCTGTTCGGCGCGATTGCAGTGATCGGCATCAACACCCTGGTCAGGGCGGGCACCGACCTGATGCAGCCGCGCAACCTGACGATCGTTGCAGTCATACTGGTGTTCGGGATCGGCGGCATGAACTTCGACCTGACCGTTGTCAAGCTAGGTGGAATCGGCCTGGCCGGCATTATCGGTGTAGTGCTGAACCAGATTTTGCCGCAGGCGAGAAGTTGACAACCTCACCGAAAAGCAACTTTATGAATTAAGGGCGCCTTGCCAACAGGGCGCTTTTTTATGAACCCATTATCCGCTTTCAGAGGACCACGCCACATTTTGCATGATATTGGTGCTTATAATGTGGCTCATAACGGGAACCGTGTGTGGTGCATGAAGGGTCATGAAAACGGTTCTATACACAAATGATCCTGATTGCTTTGACCCCACCCCCTGGCCGGTTATAATTCAAACAACACAATTCAGCCAGCGGCCGAAGTGTTTGCAGGACGATCCTGAACCAGCAAGGGAATACACCAAAGGATGAGCACGACAACTGACCTGGCTATCATCGGCGGCGGCATCATCGGCTGCGCCTCGGCGCTGGCGATCATGACCCGCAACCCCGGGTTAAAAATCACTCTTTTCGAGAAAGAGTCGCATCTGGCCGGACACCAGACCGGGCATAACAGCGGCGTGATCCATGCCGGCCTCTATTACCGCCCCGGCTCACTGAAGGCAATCACCTGCTGCAGCGGGAGAGAGGCCCTTTACCGTTTCTGTAGCGAGCACGGCATTCCTCACCAGCGTTGCGGCAAGGTCGTCGTCGCCGTGGACGAAACCGAAGTACCGGCACTCGAAGAACTCGAACGCCGCGGCCGAGCCAATGGCCTGGATGGGTTACAGCGCCTGTCACCTGCGGAGCTGAGAGAACGTGAGCCACACGTCAGGGGAATTGATGGCCTGTTCGTTCCGCAGACCGGGATAGTTGATTATGGGCAGGTCACCAGGAAAATGGCCGAGATCTTTCGCGCACGCGGCGGAGAAGTTAAACTCGGTATGCCGATCAACAGGATTCGCAAAGAGAAAAGCGGCTACCTGCTCGAGGGTGGCCATAGCTCCTTCAGCGCCGGTGCCCTGATCAACTGTGCCGGGCTTCACGCCGACCGGGTCGCCCGGTTGGCCGGATTGCACCCGACGATGCAGATTGTGCCATTCCGTGGCGAGTATTACCAACTCAAAAAAGAGAGCAGCGAACTAGTCAAGCACCTCATCTATCCTGTCCCCGATCCACAGATGCCTTTTCTCGGTGTCCATTTCACACGCATGATCGACGACACGGTCGAAGCCGGGCCGAACGCCGTATTGGCCATGCAACGCGAGGGATACCGGCGCAGGGACATTTCCCCTTCGGACCTCATAAGGACTCTGGCCTTCAGCGGATTCTGGAAGCTGTCTGCACGTTTCTGGCGGTTGGGGATAGAGGAATACGGGCGGTCTTTTTCAAAAGCCCTGTTCGTCAAGAGTCTGCAACGCCTGATACCGGAAATCCGGAGTAACGACTTGGTAGCGGGAGGGAGCGGCGTACGCGCGCAGGCGGTTGACCACCGGGGGCAATTGCTCGATGATTTTTACATCATCAGCGAAGGTCGCATGGTCCATGTCCTCAATGCCCCGTCCCCTGCGGCGACGGCATCCTTGAGCATCGGTGAACAGATCGCGGACCAGTTCATGTCTCTGCCAAGCCGTTGATCTCGAGGGCAAGGTATCTCCTGAGGGTCTTGAGTCGGACGCCAACCATCTAGACAGACCCTCCGCAGGAATCAAACCTCCAGCAGATGCACCGCACAGGAGATGCAAGGATCGAAAGCCCTCACGATCTGCTCCGTCACCATGCGCATCTGCTCCGTCACCATGCGCATCTGCTCCTCATCCCCTCCCCCGGCGAGGTCATCCAGGATCTGCTGTTTCATCGTGAGCTGGTTGATCGCGGTAGGCGTGACAACATCAGCGGCAGCGACGTATCCCCACTCATCGACAACATAATGATGTACCAGCAAGCCACGCGGTGCTTCCTTTACGGCTGTACCGACACCCCCTCCTGGTTGAATTGACTCCACAATCAAGGAGGCGTCATCACCGGCATTCAAAATTGTCTCTGTCAGGATTCGGGCATGCTCAAGGGCCCAGCCGATTTCATTGACCTGTGCGATATTATTGGCATAGATATCGTTTGTGGTCGGTAAAGAGATTTGCGCGCAGTCCCTTGCCGCGGCCAACCTCGCCCTTGCCAGGGCCCCGACGATGAAGGGGCCAGACTCCCCGCAGGAGGATTTGGCATAAGATTCATCATTTGGCTGTTCCTCAAGGATCTGCCGATAACTTGATGCCGGAAATGCACGGCCCTTGCCTGTCCAGAGGCTGTCTCCACAAAGGGAGAAGCTGTCGGTCTGGCCTGTCGCCAGTGGGGTCCCGCGGACGGCTCTTGCAAAGGGGAATCTGGCGGATGCAATAAAATCCCCGGCATATGCTGGCCATTTCCGCTGCCAGACTTCGAGATTCGCAGCCAGGTCCTGCAGCTGCTGGCTCTGCGGCCGATACATCACCCCACCGATAACCGGGTTGACCGGGTGGATGACCCGGCCACCGACCAGTTCCTGGATATGATTGCCAAAGGCCTTCAATTCCAGGCCGGCAGCGGCGAGCGGGTTGCCTGCTTTAAGCAGCTCAACAATACTTACGGCACCACTGAAATCCGGCAGGACCAGACAGAACAAGTGTAGAGCATGACTCTGGAGATGCCCGCCAAGGAGCAGCAACTCCCTTATGGCTTTGGCAAGGGGCGGCACCTCGATTCCCATGGCTTGCTCGAGAGCTTCGAGAGACGTCAGCTTGTGTACTGCCGAACAAATCGCACAGATCCGGCAGACCAGCTCAGCGACTTCATCATATTTGCGGCCGACCACTATCTTTTCAAACAGGCGTGGGGATTCCAGCATACGAACGCGCACGTCATCCAGCCTGCCGTCTTTGAGAATCAGCTCAATCCGGCCATGGCCTTCGACACGGGTCAATGGGTCAATAATTATCTTGTTCATAGGCTGCCCCTATCAAAGCGCGAAAGGCGCCTTTGGGCTACCCGCTCCGACAGGCCCGTCTCCAGCAGCAACCGGAACATTTCTTCTTGATTGGCCTCGGCCAGGTCACCACGGCACCCTTCGCAACCGACTCCGAGGCTGGGACAGCGGGCGTGACATCCGGACAATGTGACCGGCCCCAAACAGGGATGTCCGGCCTCGAGCAACAGGCAGCGGTTCTCGAGAATCCGGCACTCCATACAGACCGGCATGAGCTGTCGACCCGGCCATCCGCCACACTCCAGTGAAGCCAGGGCCTCGAGCAGATCGTGCCGCTCGGGAGGACACCCGTGAACCTGGCAATCGACCGTTACGAAGCGATGCACCGGTTGGGGAGGGAAGGTATGCATGCCGGACTGTGCCTGGCCGTAAACCTGGTCGACAGCTTGGGAACGCTCACCTGGCACCAGACAATTGACACCACCGCTAATAGCGCAACTACCGACCGAAACCAGCAGATTGACCCGGCGACGCAAATCCAGGAGACGTTCCAGTTCGGCAGGAGTTGATATGGAGCCTTCAACCAGGGCCAGATCGATCGGCCCTTGCAAGGTGCGCGATGACGAGGCCAGCGGGAATTCCTGGACCGCTATATGAGCGGAGAGCGCAGCCAGATGTTCCTCGCAATTCAGCAACATCAACTGGCAGCCACTACAGGAGGTGAAACGGGTGAAGGCGATTTGAGTCGGCGGCCGCAGTTTCATATGGCCCCCGGCATCAAGCGCAACTCGGCGAGCGAGAAGACCGGCCCGTCCCGGCAGATATAACGGCCGCCGGCCACACAATGGCAGCATTCGCCGATACCGCAACGCATTCGCCTCTCAAGCGTGACCAGAATCCGGTTTTCCGGAATGCCGGTTGCAGAGAGTTCATCCAGGATGCAGCCATACAGCGCCGGAGGACCGCATACGGCAGCAACGGTCTGCTGCGGCTCAAACTTCAGGTCATCCAGAAGTTCATTCACCAGGCCGATCCGGCAGGCGACACCACTGAAAGGCCCCTGCAGATCAGCAGCAAAATCAACCGAGAACCTGAGTTCGATCCTTTTCATTCGGGCCAGTTCGACCAGCTCTTCGCGAAACAACAGAGCCTTTGGCTCACGTGAACCGTAGAGCAGGACAATCCTGCCGCTGCGTTGCTCATCGACAAGCAGGGCCATCAACAGTGCACGCAAAGGCGCCATACCGAGGCCGCCGGCAATCAACAGGACATCCCGTTCGGCAAACAGTTCCAGGTCGAAACCGTTGCCAAACGCGCCACGCAAACCCAATCGGGCACCGGGCACCATGCGGTAGAGGGCGTCCGTAACCCGACCTACGCGCCGGATACACGATTCAATCCGCCCGTTCACCACCGGGTGACAGGTCGAAACCGGAAAACTGCCAACCCCGGGCAGGCTGACTTCGTAAAACTGCCCGGGGGCCACGTTGAATGGCAGGTCCGGCACGAAGGTGAAGACGTGATTATCCTCGACCATCGGGTGGATTCTTTCCAGCACGGCTGGCACAGGCAGCAGGCTATCCGGCATCAGGCGCCTCCGTCACGAGCTGTTCGGCAATCCGGTCAAGATCGATATCAACCGGACAGACGGTTCGACAACGGCCACACCCGACGCAGGAATCCTGGCCGCGCAGATCGCCAAAGCCCAGGCGTTTGTGCTCCATGCGGAAACGCAACCGCGCGGCGCGATCGGCCCGGAAATCAAAGCCCCCGGCCACCTGTCCGTGTTCGGCAAAGAAGCAGTTGTCCCAGACCCTTTTTCTGTTTACAGAGCCATCTGTACCAGCCACATCAACAAGATCGAAACAGTAGCAGGTCGGGCAGACAGCTGAGCAGGCCCCGCATGACAGGCATCGCTCACCTTCGGCCCTCCAAACCCCTGCATTCAGATGCACAGGCAATTGTCCTGCTGTAACCTGGCGACGTTTTGCAGCCGGGCTTTCCGGCCATGGCAAATCTTTCTTCTGTTTTACGCGACCGCCCGCAGCCTGCAACAAAGCCAACCCGGCATCGGAAAGAGCCCAGACCCGATCGTTACCGATGAAAAGATCACCGGCAATCGGCATAAGGGCGCTATCACAGCGACACTCCACTCCGGCATCACAAAGCATACCGACCACGAAAATGCCGGCGCGCCGCTGCAGATAGATGGTGTCTTCAGAAAAAACCCGGTCAAGGTACCAGAGCGCCTGCAGATCGCAGAGCGGGAGGCCGGTTATTGCCAGGCCTGATGGCTCGACGACTTCACGATACTGCCCGTCATGATAGCTCCAAAGAGCGTCTCCATGAGGGAACAGCAGTTTTTTAATCGGGAGACGTGTAGTCATCGCCCGGGCAAAGAAATCCCTCTCGACGACCTGGAGCCGTCCGACGCCATCCTCTCCCAAGCGCGGAGACCAAACCACCCGGTCTTTGGCAACGGCCGCCGCCAATTTTTCGACAAGGCCATCCTGAATCTTGCAGACTGGGAACCCTGAATCGACCATAAGAAACCTCTAAGGTCATATTATCACTCTTCAGAGCTGCGGCAAGCACCGGTACGACTCAATTCCCTTTGTTCGTCAGCATGAATAACGGTTTAAACCAGCAAGGGACGGGCATGCGCCCGTCCCCAGCGGTAATGAAGGGTCCTACGATGTAACTTTTCTATCGCGTAAGAGCAGCAGCCAACTGCCCAACCTTGGCCCTGAATTCCTCGAGGGTCCCGTCGTTGACGATCATTCCGTCCCAGGCAGCGTAATCATCCAGCGAAGTCTCGCTGGCATGATTGTTCGCGCCATCGAAGCCGGGACGTTCTATTTTGATGATCAAACCACCGTGCCCCTTGATGGCATTTAGTTCGTTCATGAAGCGCACGTCGTCGATCAGGACATGAAGCTGCTCAAGGTCAAGCTGCTCGACCTTGCGACTCCAGGCCTTGGTCCAGTAATCCGCATCCTCGTTCCGTCGATATTCTGTCCCCCACCACTGCAGAATGCGACGTACGGTTACAGCTGTCTGCCCTTTCCGATCCTGTATCTCACTGTGGTCGGCAACAAAATCCGCCCACTTCGGACAGTGCTGCAGTGCTTTTTGTTGATCGACGTAGAAAACCCGCACCTTATCGTCCTGATCACCATAGACCAGCGGCACCGATTCATCAGCGCCAACCGCACGCAGGAAGGCTTCCACCTCGTCGCGCAGGACCATCGCCATCGGGATGATCCTGCACTCCTTGTCCATCAGCGGTGCCAGGTGATGGGCCGCAGTAGTCTTTCCTGTCGCCGCTTTACCAGCAAAACCTATAATCATTCACTCGCTCCAACATTTGTATTCACAACTCGCCCGACAGCTTTTGGCCATCGAGCAACTCAAATCATCCCGTGGAGTGTACTTGAAACGTACCCAGGCTTCAATCCCAACCTTGATACACATGCACCTGAGACTTTCACCATCCCACTGTCTCTGTATTTTACCAGTTGTCTATTTGCAACCAACCGTTATCCTTAGACACAGAGGAAGCCATGAATATCATTTACATTCTTGACCTGATCGGGACCGCTGCCTTTGCCGCTTCCGGGGCCTGGGTCGGGGTACGCAAACAGATGGACCTGTTCGGTGTGCTGGTCCTCGGCACTGTCACGGCCGTAGGCGGGGGCACCCTTAGAGACTTGCTTTTGGGAGACATCCCGCCCTTTTCGCTCAAGGATGAAGCCTACATCTATATCGCCATCGTCGTCTCGGTGGTGGTGTTTGCCAACCGCAAGCGTTTCGAATTTTTTGAAAAACCCTTGCTGTATTTTGACGCAATCGGCCTTGGCACTTTCGTGGTGATTGGCACGACCAAGGCGATCGACTTCCAGCTCGGTGCCCTCGGTGCGGTCCTGATGGGTGTTATGACCGGCACCGCAGGCGGTGTCATGCGCGACCTGCTTGCCAATCAGGTCCCGCTGATCCTGCGCCGGGAGATTTACGCTTCGGCCTGCGTTGCCGGAGGGGCGCTATTGGTTATACTGGGAGAGAATGGGGTTGCCCCGGCTACTGCTGCCATGCTCTCTGCCGCAACGGTCATTCTCGTCCGCCTGCTGGCGATTCATTACGACTGGTCACTGCCAAAACCCTGAGGATCACATCGACAGCCTCCAGATCTCAATTCAAGGAGTTATACATGAAATCAGAGCGGATCACTTTCCCTAACAGTCGCGGTGAAAATCTTGCAGCCCGGCTCGACCTGCCCGGGGATGAGGTGCCGATCGCTTACGCCCTGTTCGCCCACTGCTTCACCTGCACCAAGAATATCAAAGC
>JAFDBW010000198.1 GCA_019313105.1 Deltaproteobacteria bacterium
CGGGAAGCTCTTTTCCTTCCAGGAATTCCAGCGAGGCTCCACCCCCTGTGGAAATGTGAGTCATCTTCGATTCGACCCCGGCCTTTATGACTGCTGCAACCGAATCACCGCCACCGACGATCGAGCGGGCCTTGGACTCGGCCAGGGTTTTGGCGATCGTCATTGTGCCGTGGGCAAAGGCATCAAATTCAAAGACCCCCATTGGGCCGTTCCACACGACCATACGGGCATTCTTCAGTGCGCCCGTGTAGGTCGCAATCGTCGCGGGGCCGATATCCAGCGCCATCCAGTCAGCAGGGAAGTTGACGTCGCTGCAGATTTTATGCTCTGCATTAGCACTGAACTCCGCAGCGACCACGTGGTCCTGGGGCAGCAGCAGGGTGACGTTTCTATCCGTTGCTTTCTGGATAAGCTCTCCGGCGAGCTCGATACGGTCCTCTTCAACCAGTGAACGTCCGGTCGGACGCCTCATGGCGCGCAGGAAAGTGTAAGCCATACCGCCGCCGATGATCAGCGTGTCGACCTTTTCCAGCAGGTTCGCAATGACGGCGATCTTGTCGCTGACCTTGGCTCCTCCGATCACCGCAACAAATGGATGGTCAGGGTAGGCAAGGGCCTGGCCAAGGTACTTGATCTCCTTTTCCAGGAGAAATCCGGCAGCGGCGGGTTGCAGGAAATGTGTCACGCCCTCCGTAGAGGCATGGGCGCGATGGGCCGTACCGAAAGCATTATTGACATAAATGTCGGCGTTTTCTGCCAACGCTTTGGCAAAGTCAGGGTCGTTTTTCGTTTCACCGGCATGAAAACGTACATTCTCCAGCAGAATGACATCGCCGTCCTTCATCTGGTCGATCATACGCTTGACGTCGGGGCCGATACAGTCAGGGGCCATCTTGACGGATTTGCCGAGATACTGGGCGAGGCAGGGGGCTACCGAAGCAAGGCTGAACTTCGGCTCCGGGCCGTGCTTGGGGCGGCCAAGATGAGATGCCAGTATCAGACGCCCGCCGTTGTTGACGATGTGTCGAATGGTCGGCATGGATGCCTTGACGCGGGTATCGTCTGTGACATGGTTGGTCTCATCGAGTGGCACGTTGAAATCAACCCGGCAGAAGACACGTTTGCCATGAAAGTCAATATCCCTGATGGAGAGCTTTTTTAACATCAGCTTGTCCTAATGTAAGCATCAAGAAAAAGGGCAGGTTGGTAGCCCGCCCTTAAAGTATTACATTAACTCTTGGCCATTAACTTAACCAGGTCGACAATACGGTTTGAATAGCCCCATTCATTGTCGTACCAGCTCATGACCTTGACCATGCTGCCGGCTATGACGCTGGTTGTTGCAGCGTCGACGCTCGAGGATGCCGGGTTGCCATTGAAGTCTATGGAGACCAGCGGTGTCTCGCAAAAATCCAGAATTCCCTTGAGAGCCCCGTTGGCAGCGGTCTTGAGAGCTGCATTGACTTCTTCCACAGAAGTTGTTTTTTCGGTTTCGACCACCAGATCGACCAATGAGACGTTCGGAGTCGGGACGCGAACGGCGAGACCATCAAGCTTGCCTTTCAGCTCCGGCAGGACCAGGGAAACGGCTTTTGCGGCACCGGTGGTGGTCGGGATCATCGACATGGCGGCAGCCCGGGCACGACGCATATCATCATGCGGGAGGTCAAGGATGCGCTGGTCGTTGGTGTAGGCGTGAACCGTGGTCATCAGACCTTTGACGATGCCGAAGTTCTCCAGGAGGACTTTAGCGACCGGCGCCAGGCAGTTTGTGGTACAGGACGCGTTTGAAACAATATTGTGGCTGGCAGCATCGTATACACCATCATTAACGCCCATGCAGACAGTCAGATCGACTTCTTTTCCGGGAGCGCTGATAATCACTTTTTTCGCACCGGCCTGAAGGTGCTTGCCGGCGTCCTTGCCATTGGTGAAAAAACCGGTCGATTCAATCACGACATCAACGCCCAGTTCTTTCCATGGCAGCGCGGCCGGGTCGCGCTCACTGCAGACTTTGATTTTTTTGCCATTCACCAGAATGCTGTCATCGGTTACAGAGACATCCGCGTCGAAAATGCCGTGGATGGAGTCATATTTCAACAGGTGTGCAAGTGTTTGCGGACTGGTGAGATCGTTAATGGCAACGATTTCAAACTCCGGGGTGTTCTGCGCCGCGCGCAGAACATTTCGTCCAATTCGACCAAAGCCGTTGATGGCAACGTTTACAGACATTTATTGCTCCTCCCTGGTGTTGTTTTTAAAGAAAAGAATATGCCTGACGGGCGAGCGGTCAGGCAGAAATATTTACGACGGATGGATGATAGCGAATCACCCCATGCTGGTCAACCGTTTTTAATCATTTTAGCGGCCAATCAGGTTGCCCTTTAAGTGATGTTTATGGTATTTAATGCAAGTTTGAACAGTCGTTGATTCCTCTCTTTGCGTAGACCATGGTATTCTGCATCAAGGGTGCTTGGGGCTTTCCCACTCAGTTATGAAAAATTCTCTGGAAAGACGCATCCTGACCTTCAGCCTTTTGGCGCTGATCTTAACTGTTGCTATCAACACCGGATTTAACGTTGATACGTTCCGCCGCAGCTATCGTGACGGTATTCTGCAACGAGCGCAAACCTTCGCAGAAGCTTTGAAAGGACAGATTGAAGCTGTCATCAACCTTGGCTTGCCAATTGATGAGATAAATGGCATTTCAGAGATTTGCCAGGAGACCGTTGCGAAAGACCCGGAAATCTCTTATTGCCTGGTCGAGACATCTTCAGGAGTGCCCCTTTATTACAGCGACGCCGGCTATCCTGACATATTGTCAATAAAATATATTGACAATCTTTCCCCAGAAATCGCTGTCCTAGAATCCCCTGATCAAGGCAAGCTCTATGATTACGCCGCTCCGATTCTGGATTACGATGACAACGTTGTCGGTCGGGTACGGATCGGTTTCCAGAATGCTGTCCTGACGAAGCTGGTCATGGACCATCTGGCCTCCACCGCTCTGGTCCTTGCCGCCGCCTTGCTGGTCGCATTCATGGTGATCGTCGCTTTCACCCGTTATGACCTGGTCGGGCCTATTCGTCGCCTGTGCGATATGGCAGAGAATCTTGCATCGGGTAAATTCGATGCCACGGCGCCGGTTCTGAAAACCAAGGAATTGGCGTTACTCGGCAATACCCTGTCTGACATGGCTAATTCCTTGCGTGAACGTGATGCGGAGTTGAACCGTAATTACCAGGAGCTGGAAGAGACTAATCTCGAACTGCAGAAATCTTATGAGAACCTGGAAAGCATCAGCTCCGAATTGGGCCGCAGCCGGGAAATGTACCGTTCGTTGCTCGACGATGCAAGCGACGCGATTTTGGTCTGTGACGAAGGCGATTCCATCGTCATAGCCAACAAGGCGGCAGAACGTTTCTTCGGCATGCCCAAGGCAAGGATGGAGAAAAGTAATTATTTTTCTTTCCTCGAAACAATCAACTGTCGCGACATTGAACATCAGTTTGAGCACCATCAGACGATCGTTCCCGGGCAATCGGGCGAAACCGAAATCAGGTTTTGGCGTGCCGTGGATAATTGCAACCTGGTCGGTCGGGCTTCAGCCTCAGTCATTATTGACAAGGACAAACGCCGACTGGTCCAGATAATCATCCGTGACGCAACGCAGGAAGAGGAGGTCCGTCAGACTCTGGAACGCACTGCCAGTGAAATGGAACGACTTAACCAGATGAAGAACTCTTTCCTTGGTCTGGCCTCCCACGAACTGAAAACACCCCTGACGATCATCATGGGATATGTTGAACTTTTACTCTCATCCGACCGGGAGCAACCACTTGATGAGGATTCGCTCAAACTGATCCGACATATTGCCAAGGCCAGCGACCGGCTCTCGGAAATCGTCCGTGATATAGTCGATGTCTCGATGATTGATGGTCGCACCATCGACCTTGTCAGCCGACATGTTGACATCAATGTTCTGGTGA
>JAFDBW010000199.1 GCA_019313105.1 Deltaproteobacteria bacterium
CGCAGATCCGGCCGACTTCACCGGCTGCGCGAGCGGCCTGGACATTACACAGATCACTGAAGAAATTCACGTAGCCTTGGAGCCCTTCGGCGACCACCGGGTTCTCCGGGCCGCGTTGTTCGAGCTCAAGCATATCGAGGATCTGGCAGCGTGAGGCAAGCAGCCAGCAGAGGGCATCAGCAAACGGGAACACGACCCCGTGACGCGAGCCGTGCCAGAGCGGTTTGCCATCAGCGTCATCAGTCTTTTGCAGGTAGTCCAGGGTCCACAACCACAGGTTCATTGCGCTCGCCAGGGTACAGGCACCCGAGTCGGGATGGGTGCTGGCGATCTGTCGCAGCTCCTTGATCCATTGACGGAACTGGAACAGGAACAGTTCGTTGGTCATGGTGATACTCAGTTGACGGCGCTGGACGGCCTCTGGGCCTTCGTAGGTGGCCTCGAGCTGGGCGTCCATCCACTTCTGGCCGAGGAAGCCGGGGCAGTCCTCGGTGATGCCGTAGCCGCCCATCAGGCTGACCGCTTCGCGCAGGATGGTGGCGCCGTGGCCGGTGTTCCAGAGCTTGCCCGCGGGACAGAACACATTGGCCAGGGAATCCATGATCATGAACTGGGTCAGGGTGTCGTTCTCCAGCTCCTGCAGGCGTACGCTGTCCTGCTCCTCGACCGGGCGGGTTTTCATGGTGAGGTATTCGAGGGCAGCCTCCTGAACCTTGCGGAAGACCTTCATCTGGGCACGCCCCTTGATGCCCTGCTCGGTAAAGATCTTCTCCTTCTCTTTTTCGATCAGATCAAAATCATCGAACAGGCGTGCGGAGAAGAAGCCGAGCGCAGCTCCAGCCTCGCCAGCGGCCCATATGTCAGCCAGGCGCTGCAGACAGTCTTCCTTCTGCTGCAGGCCGAGATCGAAGCGCGGTGAACCGGGTACGATCGACGGGCCGCCGCGGAAACGCTGACGGTGGTAACGGATGATCGGTTCCGGCGCCGAGAGCAATTTCGCGGAGCTCATGATGCCGACCGGCACGCGAGTGCGCCGGAACACCGACTCGATAATTTCCGAGTGGCTGTAGTTGGGGATGATGACACCGTCCTTCACCGTGTAGCCACCGATTATGCGGTCTGCGGAAATCTTCAGGTTGAACGCCGGATCGCGGGTCGATGAGAGCTGGTGAACCAGTTTCTGCGTCGGCACGCCACGATCATAGAGACCTGGGTCGCCTTCTTCGAGGATGACCATGCAACTGCCCTTGATCCGCTCATCATCAGAGTCGACCGCAGCAGTAACGAAATTAGCAAAGCCCATATTGGTGATGAAACGCCCACGCTTTTCAACCTGCAGGAGCGGCTCCTGGCCCTCCTCCCATGAATCGATGCGCAATTTACCGGAGACCACACCGGTATCAACGCCGACAAAGGGCAGCGGTTCTGTCAGAGCGAAAGCGCCACGTTTGATCTGGCGTTCCTCACCCGGCTGGGGTGGTGTTGCCATGTGCATGTATTTGCTGCGTTGCTCGGGAGTGCCTTTCTCGTGGATCGGCGAGAGACCAAGATTGCTGGCCAGAGACGAGGTTGCGGCGCCGCCATCAACCCAGGCGAGTTCAAAGGCAACCAGCGCCAAAGCCAGGTTCTTGGGCCCCTCGATGAAGCCGCCTTCGGCCGGGTCCATAAAGACCTGGGTCAGACCGGCTTCGTCAAAAGCAGTCAGGATGCTGTCTTTCTCCGGGGTCCAGTCATGGGTATTGCGCGCACCGTTAGCGACCAGTTTGGCGACCACACCGCGGGCTACGTCACGGGTTGACTGCACCACCATCTGCAGATCGTAACGGTCGCTGAAGCGCCACATGATCTGGCGGACATCATCTCCCGGCAAGGTTCTCATCAATTGTTTACTGCGTTCCGCATTAGTGCTCTCGCTCATTTGCACTTCTCCCTTAAGAATAAATCAACAGTGTCATATCTGGTTTGATTAACAAGACAGAGTCAGCAGGTTTACGTAGAACAAAATTAGCAAGGTATTCTAACGGAAGGGCAGAAGAGTCTCCAAGTAAAAAAGGGGCGTTTCTACTCTTATCCGACATAAAGAAGAATCATTATCAACCAATTCCCGGAATGTGTAATTTGCCACCTCCAAGGGTGAGCCTGGGACGCTCCGACTTTACGTCGACGAACGACCAAAACAAATGGATTTACCTGCATATACCTGTTTACCGGGGCGACAACATGTAGTACATTTAATTAGCCTACACAAACCATCGCCTCGGAGGGGCATCCTTTGACCCAAAACAGCACGGTTGAAACCGCTGACATCCTGGCAGGACTGAAGAAGGTTCGCAGTCGCCGCTGGCTGTTGTGGGGGGTTATCCTGATTTACATACCGAGTATGCTGGTTGCCCTTGAGCTGCAGGCAACATCGAGGGTCATGGGCTGGCTGTTTGGCATCTGGGTTTTGCTTCTCTGTGTTGTCGTCGGCATGGCGACCGTCGTCAAGTGCCCTCGTTGTACCAAACCGTACCATACCAACGGGCCGACCTTCCTGCCGGTTCGAAAATGCGTCCATTGCGGCCTGCCGGTCAATTACAGCGCCTGACTTTCTGAAAGAGCCGCCGAAGTTGTCAAGGCCCAGAATCTGCGGGACCAGCGACGGGAAGCTTATTCCAAGCCACGCCGCGGACCATAACGCACGTTCCTCCCATTGAAGACATATTTCAGCATTTCGCTATCCAAATATTCTAAAATTTGCTATAGTTTTTCGTATATGCCTTTTTTATAAGGCGTTTTTTCGATCTTAAAGGGTTATTCGAACCCTCGTGAGATAAAGTTTCGGCATTGATCCTGTCCCTGAGCGAGCTCCCATTTCCGGTTGAGCCAACGATCTCGGGCCAGGGCGTATGCCCCCAACAGACCAAGGTTGTCGTTCGCGGCAACCGGGAAGAATTACATGTCCAAAAAAATGCTGGTTAATGCCACCCACCACGAGGAAAACCGGGTGGCCATCGTCGAAGACGGTATCCTCACTGAACTTGACATCGAGGTTGCCGGATACGAGCCCACCAAGGGCAACATTTATAGAGCGGTTGTAGTCCGGGTTGAATCCGGTCTGCAGGCCGCTTTCGTTGATTATGGGGCTGAACGCCTCGGTTTCCTGCAGATCGACGAGATCAACTACACCGCAGTCAAACCCGACTACCAACCAGCAGAAGACGGTCGTCGGCCACGGATCTCGGATCTTCTGCACCGCGGCCAGGAGATCCTGGTCCAGATCACCAAGGAGGAACGCGGCACCAAGGGCGCTGCCCTCACCACCTACCTGTCCCTCGCCGGTCGCTACATGGTGATTATGCCAGGCAGTCAGACCCGGGGAGTGTCACGCAAGGCCGAAAGCGACTCGCAGAGAAAAGAGCTGAAAAAGGCGATGTCATCTCTCGACATGACCGAAAACGTCGGTTACATCGTGCGCACAGCTGCCCTGAACCAGACACGTGAGGAACTTGAGCGCGATTACCGTTACCTGATCCGTCTTTATGAGAGCATCACGGAGCTCAACAAAAAAGTTAAGACTTCTCCTGCCCTGCTTTACAAAGAGTCAAATCTGATCATCCGCTCGATCCGTGATTATTTTACGACCGATATGGATGAAGTCCTGATTGATGATCCAGAGGTCTTCAAAGAGGCGAAAGACTTCTTCCAGATGGTCATGCCCGACTATGTCAAACTGGTCAAGCTGCACCAGGAACGTCGCCCGATCTTCTCGCGTTACCAGATCGAAGAGCAGATCGAAACGCTTAGCCGCAACAAGGTACAGCTTCCTTCAGGGGGATCGATTGTGATCGACCCGACTGAGGCACTGGTCGCAATCGATGTCAACAGCGGTAAGATGTCATCGGAGCAAGGTGTAGAAGCCACGGCAACGAAAACCAATCTGGAGGCTGCCAAGGAGATCGGCAGACAATTGCGGCTACGCGACCTCGGTGGCCTAGTCGTCATCGATTTTATAGACATGCGTGACCGCAAGCACATGCGTGAAGTGGAAAAAGAAGTCAAAAAATCCCTGGAAAATGACAAGGCCAGAGTCAGCGTCGGCCGTATCAGCACCTTCGGTCTACTCGAAATGAGCCGCCAGCGGCTCAAAGCGACACTCGCGACCGGGTCCTACCTGCCCTGCCCGCACTGCGACGGAGCTGGCCGTCTGAAAAGCCCGGAGTCCCAGGCCGTTTCACTGCTGCGGAAAATTCACGCCAGCGCGGCCAAGGGCCAGGTCAGCCGAATCGACGCGCAGCTACCCAGAGATGTTGCAGCCTATCTTCTGAATCACAAGCGTGAAGAACTGGTCACCATGGAACGGGATCATCACCTGCAGATCCACATTCACGGCAACCGGGATTTTTTGGCAGACCAGGTTGAAATCGAAATCCAGAAGAAAGAAAAAGACAAGGCACCGCAGCCGGAATTCGTGGCCGCCGGATTGTTGCCTTCAACCCTTGAAGAGAGCACAGAGAAGCAGGCTGTGGAACCTGACCAGGAGGAGGCGCCGGACAGCAGCGCCGTGCCGGCGAAAAAGCGTCGTCGCAGGAAACGCCGCAAAGTCGCGGAAGGTACGGCAACAGAACCCGCCTCTGAAGAGACCACTGCAGCGCAGGCCCCGTCGGACGATACAGGTCAAAGCAAACAGACTGGGCAGACTGCCATACAGACAGATAACGCAGCATCGCCGCTCCCCCAGGAAGAGACGGAGGAAGAAGTTCGCACATCGGCTAACGAACCTGCACCTGTTGCGGCTAAAAAACCGCAAAGACGCCGCCGTACACCCAGTAAGACGAAATCAATGGTCACGGACTCGACGGAACAAGCTGCGCCTCCGGAACATGCCCTGGAGCAAAAGGCTCCCGATCAGACAGACAAAAACCCTGTCCAGGAAGACAAGCCAAAAAGAAAACGGGTCAGACGTGCGCCAAGAAAAACCCCGTCTCAATCCGAGCCTGCCAGTACTGAGCCAGAGCAGACTACTGAGGGGCAAGGTAGCGATCCTGTTCAGGTCGCAGCGGAAACATTGACGGTGGACGCATCGGCGCCGGAGAAAAAAGCGCCTACCCGCAGGCCCAGAAGGACGGCTGTAAAAAAAGCCGCTTCAGCCACCGTAGAACAGAGCGGTGCGGAACAGGCCGATGCAACGGACCAGAAGATTGTGGCTCAAGCTGCAGAGGAGAAACCCAAACCAAGGCGTCGCAGGCCAGCCCGTAAGAAAACGGAACCGGAGCCTGCTACAGAGGCCTAATGACACGGCCCGTTTTCCTAAGAAATATAGAATTTCTTAAGGCTCTGCACCGCCCACTTTTGTTCATAGCCCGCCATATGGCAGCGCACAGACTAAACAAGCAACGACAGTAGGTTGACGCCATAGGTCAAAACCAGACATCAAAGAGAGTCACCATTGCTCTGGTATGACCCAGAAACTGTATGTATACTTCGCGGGAATCGCCAGCAAAAACAATCGGTTAACTAACCATGTATACCAAGCACTTCGGCCTCAACGAGAAACCGTTTTCAATCGCACCCGACCCGCTCTATCTTTTTATGAGCAGGCGTCATCGTGACGCCCTGGCGCACCTGCAGTACGGGATAAGCAGTGATGGAGGGTTTGTACTTCTGACCGGCGAAGTCGGGGCCGGCAAAACGACCCTATGCCGCAGCCTCCTCGAGAAACTGCCTGAAAATGTCGTCGTTGCCTATGTGCTAAGTCCCAAGCTCAGCGTCATCGAGCTGCTTGAGACGATCTGTGACGAACTCCGTATCGCCAGGCCGGAGCCCGTCAGCATTAAAAATTTGGTAGACCGCCTTAACAGGTTTCTGCTGGTCTCCAATTCCCGTGGACGCAAAACCGTTCTGATTATCGACGAAGCGCAAAACCTTTCCACTGATGTCCTCGAGCAGTTGCGCCTGCTGACCAACCTCGAAACAAATCGTTATAAGTTGCTGCAGGTTGTCTTGCTCGGCCAGCCCGAATTACTCAAAATTCTGAACCGACCCGAGATGCGTCAGCTCTCGCAGCGAGTCACAGCTCGCTGGCACCTTGGCGCTCTCGAAAAAGAAGATATCGGCACCTATGTCCGTCACCGTCTGAAGATCGCCGGATGTGAGCGGCCACTTTTTGACGAACACCTTTTTAAGCGCCTCTGGCAACTCACAGGCGGCATACCGCGCCTGATCAACCTGATTTGTGACCGTGCCCTGCTCGGCGCTTATGTCCTTGACCGTCAGAAGGTCGACGGCAAGATTCTCAGCCAGGCTGCCAGTGAAGTCCTCGGCGACCTTCAGCCTCCCAAGCAGAAGATCTCGGCACCGATCATGATCTTGGTCGCCCTTGTCCTGGGAATGGTTATCTTCGGGTTCTGGTTTTTAAATCCTTCGCTGCTCACCAAAACCGGCCCGCCGGCTTCCGCCTCAACCAATGCTGTCTCCACCACGATCACTACTCCTGCAGCCGCGCCCGTGACCACTTATTCGCCCCAGGAGCCTCCAGCAGACATCATGGACAGCTCACCTGAGCCGCCTTTAGATTTAAGCAACAATCCAGGTGACACGCTTCCCATAAGC
>JAFDBW010000200.1 GCA_019313105.1 Deltaproteobacteria bacterium
CGACCGTTTCGTGACATTGCGTTCTGGCCAGGCTCAGGTTGTTTTCCTTCGCTCCGGTCCGGCATAGCCGGTTCGTCTGTGGGCCTCCCTGATCGGATCTTCGCCGATGACGGCCCAGCCGGAAGAACGGCGAAAGCGCTTGACGAGCTTTCTGCTGAGCAGCAGGTCCAGACCTTTTGAAACCAGCCTGCAATAGGTCCCGTCAATTAATTCAACCTGGATAGTCATCGACAACAGTAATCCTGCGGTTGGAGAATGACCAAAAAAACATCTTGTTCATACTATACAGGAGAGCACTCAAAAAACTCTTACAAAGCAGAAGCAGGCCGGAAAATCGATCCTTGCCTGCTTTTGGTGAGTTTTCTATGTTTTAAATAATTTTGTTCAGGGGGTATTCGACAATCCCTTCGGCGCCAAGATCGAGAAGCTCTGACACAATTTTACGAACGTCGGATTCAGCCATGATCGTCTCGATTGAAACCCAGTCCGAATCGTACAGATGGGCGACAGTCGGCCGGTTGAGGCTTGGCAGGAGGTTTGAGATCGCCTCGATCCGGTCACCGGGTGCGTTCATCTTCAGCCCCACCATCCCCTCGGCCCGCAGCGCTGATTGCAGCATCGTGTAAATACGTCCGATTTTGGCGTGCTTCCACGGGTCCTCCCAAGCCTCTTTGTTGGCGATCAGAACCGGTACCGATTCCATCAGCTCACAGACGATGCGCAGGTTGTTGGCTTTGATGGTCGAGCCCGTTTCAGTGACCTCGACAATCGCGTCGCAGAGCCCTTTGAGGATTTTCGCTTCTGTCGCGCCCCAGGAGAATTCGACATCGACCGGGATGTTTCTTTCGGCAAAGAAACGCTTGGTGAAGCCGACCAGTTCGGTGGAAATTGTGGCACCGGCAAGGTCCTCGGGTTTTTCCACTTTCGAATCAGGACCGACCACCAGAACCCAGCGTGCCGGTCTTCTTGAAACCTTGGAATAGACCATTTCGCCAACCTCGACGACGGCGGAGTCGTTCTCCCTGACCCAGTCCCGACCGGCGATGCCGACATCGAGCTTGCCGCGCTCCAGGACCTTGGCCATCTCCTGCGGTCGCACCAGGCTGCATTTCAACTCTTCATCATCACTGCTGGGAAAATAGCTGCGGGAGGATGTCTTGATCTTCCAGCCGGCCTTGTCAAAAAGATCAATCGTTGCTTTTTCCAGGCTCCCTTTCGGAATGCCAAGTCTGAGTTCGTTTGCCATGTAAAACCTCGTATCAGCTGAAAGCTATAAGCTGCCAGCTGTAAGTATCGTTAAAAGTTATCTTTAGAACCATTGCCTGAACGCTTAGGGCTTTATCTTATTTCTTCTTATAGACTTCATCAGGGTCGAAAAGGGGATTGGAGTGTTCCACCCACTGACCGTCTTCCCAGCGCACATAGAAACAGCTGCGGTTCCCGGTGTGGCAGGCGGCCGGACCATTTTGCTTTACTTTGATGACCACGGTGTCCGCGTCGCAATCGGTCAGGATCTCAACAACGTCCTGGGTGTTGCCAGATTCTTCACCCTTCATCCAGTACTTGTTGCGACTGCGGCTGTAGAACCAGGTCTTGCCGTCACGCAGTGTGTTGGCGAGGGTCTTCTCGTCCATGAAAGCGACCATTAGCACTTCGCCGTTTTCGTAGTCCTGAATTATGGCGGGAATCAACCCGCCCATTTTTTCGAAATTGATTTGTGTCACTTTTGCGTTCCTCCAGTGAAATTTTCGAAAGACTACAACCTCACCGGGATACTGTCAACCGTTTGCGTGGCACTCCCCGGGGTGACCGTACCTCCGGTCGCGAGAGAATGGCAAACGTTGCAGACCTGCCCGTATTACTGCCCGGTCAGTGCCGCCAGTTTTTTTAACGTCTCTTCCGGCTCCGGGCGGTTGGTGTGGTCTACGTTGACCGCTGCATCGAGGATGGTGCCATTTTGGCCGATAATGTAGCATGCCGGCATCGGTAAAGCCCAGGAAGGGTTGCCGTTGTGTCTCTCCAGGTCGATGCCGAAGGAAAGATAAACCTCACGCAATGCATCCGGCAAAGTGAACACCAGGCTGAATCTGGCCGCCAGATTATTGCCCTGGTCCGATAGGATCGGGATCGTCAGGCTCAGTTTTTTTGACATTTGGCGGGCGAACTCTGGCCGTGATGGGGAGACTGCCAGGAGCGTAGCGCCCTGGTTCAGAATGTCCTGGTGGATCGCTTGCAGAGCTTCCAGCTCCGCATTGCAGTAAGGTCACCACGAGCCACGATAGAAGGTCAGCACCAACGGTCCCCTGGCCAGGATTTCTGTGGAGTTGAAAAGGTTGTCCTGCCAGTCTTTCAGTTCGAAGTCTGGTGCTGTCTGCCCGGGCCCAAGTGCCATCTTGATGATGCCGGACGCCTTGAGCTGTGCCTTTGTGCTGGCCATAATGGCTGCGGCTTCAGGGGGGATTTTTGCTAACGAGGCGGCCTTCATCTGCTGCAGTGTTTGATTGAGGGTCATGGGACGTCCTTTCTGACGGGATGTTCTGAGCATACCACTGCGCGCCGGTTTTACCAGTTAAGGAGATCAACAGAGGGAAAGCTGCGGAGGGTCCTGGCTCAGTCTGCGCTGATGAATTGACCGTTGGAAATACGGGCGAGATGGAGCCTGGGATGTTTAAGCTCACCGAAACGATCGAGTGACAAGTCCGATTGAAGCCCGCTGTAGGACTCCATCTCCAGCAGGTGTTGGCGAATTGCTTCCGGGTCGGTTCCCTGCTGCATGATCGTCAGGACAATGCGGGTCGCATCGTAAGCATGCATGGCGGGGAAGTTCGGTGTGGAGCGAAACCGCTTCTCATAGCGTTTGACGAATTCCTGCATTGCTGGTCCGGGGTATTGCGGGTCTGCGCTCTGGATGATGGTCAGCCCTTCCACACTCTTGCCGCCGAACTGGATCAGATCGTCGGCATATGACCAGCCCGTCGCGTAGCGTGTCGGTTCGGCTTTTAACTTGGTCAATTGTTGACAGATCATGGCGGTATCGACAGCATTGGCGAGCAGCAGGATGCCGTCCGGATTTGCCTCGACTGCCTTGGTCGCCAGGTCGAGGTAGAGGGTGTTTGTGCGGATGTCGAAAGGAATCCTGGTCACTTTTGAACCGGCGTGCTTTTCAAACATGTCCTGGAAATACCGGAACCAGTCTTCGGTGTAGGCGCTATTGCTGAGATCATAAATAACGGCTATGTGAAGAGGCCTCCCCTGGTCCGTCAAGTGTCTGGCGAGCAACTGCGCGGCCTGGGCGTTGGTATAGTACACCCTGAAAAAATAATCATCGATTCCACTCAGTTCATTGGTACTGACTGTCGGGCTGATCAGCGGAATTTTCAGGTTGTTGATCGTCGGTACGACTGTGACGGCGGTCTGACTGGTCATCGGCCCGATGATTGCCGAGACCTGTCCGTCAGCAAGCTTGTGGATGGCATGCAATGCCGTCTGCTTGTGCATGCGGGCGTCGGCGACCAGCCCCTCGACCTGCTGACCATTAATCCCGCCCTCGGCATTGATTTCTTCAATGGCCAGGAGAAAACCGTCGCGCCCGCTGGTCGCCAGACCCGCCGCGCGAGTGGTCAATTCACCGATGAAACCGATACGAACCGGTTTTGACTCCTCGCAGCCGGGGAGCAGGGCCAGGATCAATGACAGGGTGGCGATGATAGGGGTTCGACGGATCAATTTCGACAGCCTCATGCCAGTAAAAATATCACAGATCAGCCTGGGGGCAAGATACGCCGGTTATTTAACGGAGTTTTGTCCGAGCCTGACACGGACACCCTGATCACTTGGACTGTAATCGTCCAAGGCTGGACGCTTACTCCATGACGATATAAATCAAAACAATCGGGAAAAGGGCCAGGCTGACACCGACCAAGGCATTGAGGGCCATGCGGAAATTCATCAGGGCTTTGCCGTTGGGAATCTCCTCTCCGGTTGTCAATTCAACACGCCCGACCGGGAAGGGGAAACCACAGTAGAGCAGTGACTTGCTGCCATGATAAATGTGTGTGGTCAGCTTGAAGCCGATGGCAAAGCCGGCGATCGTCGAACCGAAGGCAAGCAACAGGAATGCGGCTTTGAAGATGTGTTCACTGAGTAGCAGCCGGTACAGACCGGTTAAATTGAAATAGGTGACGATCAGGGTGTTGAAGAGCGTCAACCAGCGGGCGGCGGTCCAGAAGTTGTAGGGACGTATCCTGCGAGAATGCCGTCGCTTCAGTTTCTGCTCGATCTCTTCCCTGAGCAGTCCGCGCTCAAGAAGAACCCAGATGATTGACTCCTTGTCGATATCATCGTTGTCCGCCATCAGGTCGAGCAGATAACTGGAGGGCAGGTCGCGAAGGTGTTCAAGATATTTCGGGTCTGCGATATTCATTGATGACTCACCGAGACCTCTATCCGCAAACTCTCGGCGCCACCGGGCAGTCGGGATCGGGTATAAAGTCGTGCAGGTGTTCGACCAGGTTGACGCAGGTCTTCTGCAGGGCTCTCGGTGAGTAGGGTTTTGCAGGGAACAGCCCCCAGACCGGCTTCGGCCAGGACGGGTCGGAACGGTAACGGACGATATGGTGGATGTGCAGCTGCGGAACCATGTTGCCCAATGCTGCAATGTTAAGCTTGTCTGCCTCGAATTTCCTCGACAAGACCTTGGCCAGTTGGGACGATTCTTTAAGCAACTGGACCTGGTCGTCATACTCCAGTTCAAATATTTCACAAATCTCGGCACGGCGCGGGACGAGGATAAACCAGGGGTAGCCGGCATCATTCATCAGCAGGAGGCGGCTGAGCGGAAAGTCGCCGATCACCAGGGTGTCCTGTTGCAGGCGCGGATGCAGTTCAAACATGTTCACCTCTCTTGATTCAGCCGGGGTACGATGACGCGGAGAGGCACAGCAGGAACTCGTGATCAAGTCCTTCTGCTGCCAGAACCTCCGTCGCCTGCCGTGCTGCGAAGTTGCCGCCCTGGCCCACCTGGTACTTCTGTTCAAGCCAGACCATTGCACACAGATTGCCCGATAGTGCCCAGCCCTTTTCGTGCTGCATTGTCTCAATCATCTGGTCTTCCAATGTTCGCCCGAAATTCTGTGTGGCGGCAATAAAATGGCTTGGCCAGGCAACGACCTGTCGATCAAGGCTGCTTTCGTACGCCAGCTTATCCCATTTGTCCAACTCGGAAAAATCAACTGTACACCAGTCTGCTGGCCGCGTCGACAGCAGGGCCCGGCAGGAAAGAGGCCGAATCGGGTAGATCGAGCAATTGTTCCGCCCATCGAGAAAGGGGCAGGGACCGACAGATTGACGATGGCTTTTCAGATAGCTTTTTAAATCACTCGTAGCCGAGAGGGCTTGCTTTAGCCGGCTGATGTAGGTTGATAATTGTGTCGTCTGCTTCCGAGAAAGTTGCCCGGCAATTGCGGCGGCTTCGGGAAATGTCGCATGTACGGCCAAAAAGCAGCAGCCGGAACAGCCGGGCTGACAATAGATTGTCTTGTCGAGCGCTCTGTAGTCGGTAAGCCACTGGTCAATGAATCTGTCGAATTGTCTATGTTGTCGCAAAATTGAGCGCTCCAATTCACCTCTGCCCAGGCTGGCCAGCATTTTTTAAATGTCTGAAGTCTATGCTTCTCTGTATTTTAAGTTAAGGAGAAAAGAGGTCAATAGTGAAGGGAGGAAACTTAAACCCGGAAATGTTTTCCCCTAAGTCACCGATTTAACTCTTGCAATTGACGAAATAATTGGTTTAATAAGAGTATCCAACAGTAGTTTGTATCCGGTTATTTGGTTTGAAAAACAAGTTGAGTACATAGCTTTTGATGACGCACCGCACAGGCAGAAGGGCCCGTGCGGTATTCTTGTTTTCACACAGGCTCTCCGGATGCACCAAACAGAGCTCTAAGGTTTGAGCTGAAAGAAGGAGACGCAGCATGGCAGAAGGTATTGTGAAATGGTTTAATGATGCAAAGGGGTTCGGGTTCATTTCCCAGGATGATGGACCGGATGTTTTCGTACATTTTTCCTCAATCCAGGGGGATGGTTTCAAGTCACTGGCTGAAGGTGAGCGCGTCACCTTCGACGTTGAAGACGGCCCCAAGGGGCTCCAGGCTTCCAACGTCACAAAAGCCTGAGCTTGATGGCCAAGCAATCGAACGGGTCCTGCAGATCACTGCAGGGCCCGTTTTTTACTTCGGGCGTTGCAGTCGGGCAAAAGCTCCGCCCGTCGCCATTTCCGCACTGCATTGACCAGGTAGATACGGGCTGACTTGCTCAGCTCTTGCCTATTGATCACCTCTTCTCTGATTATGCCGCGCCGCAGCAGGTCGCGGCGATAGGTCCCCTGCAGCAGGCCACATGTTACTGCAGGCGTAATCAGCTCGCCGTTTTTTTCGATGACCAGGTTGGCGGTACAGCACTCGGTTATCTCTCCACGTTCGTTCCAGAGTACGACTTCATCGGCATCGCCCGCTTCACTCAGCGCCTTTTCGTAAATCTCGCGCCGGGTGGTCTTATGAAAGAGCAGGATGTTTCGTGAATCAACTGCTTGTCGCGCGAAGCTTAGTTTCAGGAGGTCGGACGGGGCCTTGTCGATCGGCAGGAATGTCCCTTCAAGCCGTCCGTCTGAATGCAGCAGGAGCCTGACCCTCTGCGGGGACGACGGGAAGCTTTCGGCCAGTACCGTGCGGATGGCGAAGTTGAAGTGTGCCTGCCGGCCCGGTTTCAGCCAGCCGAATGCCCCGGTGTAGATTCGGCGCGGAAATGCTTCGATGGCTGAAAGAATCTCCATGGTCTTCGCCTTTGGTGCACCGGTGATCGAGGCGCAGGGAAACAGCGCCCGGAAAATCTCTGCCAGGGGGGCTTCACTGCGAGCCGTTGCATAAATTCCAGAGAGGCACACAGGCCAAAGCGCAAGAGGGGAAAGTCGTCCTGGTTACGGGTCTGAAGGGCCTCATCGAATGCCGCCGCCGCTTCGTAGCTGATAAAACCGGCGGCGTAGAGCTCCTCTTCCTCGACGCGCTTGTTCAGGTAGTCGATGGTCGGTATGACCTTGTCCAGGGCGTGGACTTCGGTCTCTTCAACCAGCTTTTCGAAGCGTTGCCATTGGCCCGATTCGGGATCATAGAGAACAGCGAATGAGGGCATGCTGTTATTCGAACTGCGACTTGAATTCAGCAACCTGCCTGCGGAGCTCTTCCAGCCCATCGCGGAGTTCAACAACCTCTGCCTCGAGTCGGGAGACCCTGTCATCGTCTGCCTGGACCTGAATCCGTGCGGCTTCAGGAATTGTTGATATCTGCTCGATGTCCGGTACCCCGGCCAG
>JAFDBW010000201.1 GCA_019313105.1 Deltaproteobacteria bacterium
AAGAAGCTAACATCGTCAAGGCCTCAAGGCAGGTTCTGGCGATGGGCCCGAAGACCCTGGTTGTCAAACGCGGAGAATATGGCGTACTGGTGTTTAATGAGCATTCGATCTTTTCCGCCCCGGCTTATCCCCTGGAAGAAGTTTTCGACCCAACCGGCGCCGGCGACACATTTGCTGGCGGTTTTATGGGATACCTGGCGGCAACCAACAACATAAGTGACGAAACGATTCGCAAAGCGACAGTCTTCGGCAGCGTCATGGCATCGTTTACCGTGGAGGATTTCAGCCTGAACCGGTTGCGAAAGTTGGACTGGAGGGAAGTCGAGGATCGTTTCCGGCGCTTTCAGGCACTGACTTTTTTTGAAGGTCTATAGACCGGCGATAGAGGGGAGACCGTATGTTCAAGTGGGATAAGTCGATTAATAGTATCGACGTGTCGGCCAACAAGGTCGTCCACCTTTTTCGCTCCATGCGCGAAGTCCAGCTTGCCTTGCCCGGAATTCCGGCGCAGCAGGCAAACGCTTATCTCTGCCAGTATAAGCAACCAGAGGGTATTGCGACGGTTGCTGCTTTTCACCTCAACAAGGGCAGGATCCTGGCTTTCTATTGCAGCGACCCGCGAGTTGTCCCGGAACAGAAAATGGACAACATGCTTGATCAGGGGTTGAACTTTGTTGAATCAATGGGCTTTCTCATGACAGATCAGGATATCCATCTCCTGGATGTTTCTGATCAGCAGATGTTGTGGGAATCGCTACCGCTGAAAGCGGGGCTGGATGTCGAAACAGCTTCTTCAGAGCCGACTCAGACAAAACAGTCTGTGATGATAACTGTCGAGAAGCCTGCTGTCAGTCGTGTAGATCCCAGCTCAACGTCTGCAAAGAATAAACCTGTTGTTGAAACGGTTGCCAGCAGCAAACCCGCTACAAAGCAGTCGCCTGTCGCCGAACCTGTCCGGGAATCAGAACCGAAAGCTCCCGAAGAAGACGTCCCGGCTGAAAATGTTGACGATCTGCTCGCCGCTGTCGAAGCGATGCGAGCCAAACGTCCAGGCCTGAGGTCGCGCACAACTGCGCCATCAGCAGCAGAGATGGACCGGAGAAAAGAACAGTTACGAGAAACCGTGGGGCGTATTCTCGTCTCGCTTTAAGTCATTTTTCGAAAGGTTGTGGCCTAATGCAATATCGATGGATTCTCTCATGTATGATCGTACTGGTTGTGCTGTTGGTCGCCTGTGTGCCGGTTAAGGAGAAACGCTCGGCCGAAAAAGATGCCAAGTATCATTACCTGCTCGGTGCGACTTCGCTGAGTGAGCAAAACCCGTCTGAGGCGCTAAAGGAATTCCTCCAGGCGGAGAAATTTGACGACGAGGATCCGGAAATCCAGGCCGGGCTTGCCCAGGCCTATTGGATGAAAAGAGCTTTTGAGCTGTCAGAGAAGCATTTTTTGAAAGCCATAGAACTCAGCGACAATGAACCGAAATACTACAACAACCTGGGAGCTCTCTACCTGACAATGGAGCGCTATGACGATTCCATCATTGCTTTCAGGACGGCTGCGGATAATCTGCTCTTTGCGCAGCCTGAGTTAGCCTGGACGGGGATCGGCCTGGCATATTTTCATAAACAGGATTATCCGGCTTCCCAACGCGCCTATGAGAAAGCAATGGATCTGAATCTGAACTACTATATGCCGCCGTTTCGTCTGGGAGAGCTTTATTATAACCAGGACCGTCCTGTCGAAGCTCTCGGCATGTTTACCCGCAGTGTCCAACTGGAGCCCGATTTTTCTGCAGGTTATTACTGGCAGGGGCTGGTCTATATGAAGATGAAAGACACTGATGCAGCGAAAAAATCATTTAAGGAGGTCATTCGTCTGGCCCCGGACAGTGAGCAGGCCCGGTTGTCAGCAAATTATCTCAAAATTATCGGTAAATGATGGAAAACACTGATGCGAGTATCGGTCGAATCCTGAAAGAGCGACGCCAAGAACTCGGTTATACGCTCCAGGCTGCCGAGGAGGCGACCCGGATACGCAAGACCTATCTTGACAGTCTCGAGAATAATCGATTCTCAGAGCTTCCCGGGCAGGCCTACGTAACGGGTTTTATCCGTATCTATGCACGCTATCTCGGCCTTAAAAGCAATCCTCTCCTGGCACTGATGAACGATCTGCAAAGCGTTGAAACCAAGCCTGAGGAAACGATAAAAACGGCCCGGCCTCTGCCTGATCTTCGTGCGGAATCTTCTTCAGGCGGCGATTGGCTGAAATTCTTTCTGTTCTTTATCCTGATTCTGGTCCTCGGTTGCCTCATTTACTTTATGCCTGTAATGTTCTCCGGTGACGAGCAGATTATCCACAGCATAGCAAAGGTCACAGAATCCGTGGGCAGCCGGGTTGACCCCGGGAAGTCACAAACGGAACCCGCAGAGTCGCAAGCTGAAGCTGAAGAGCCTCAAACCAATGCAGCGGCCCAGAACCCTGTCTCGCCTCGTACTGTTGCAAAGCAACAGGGCCCCAACAATAGGGCACTGCCTGTTATTCCGTATAATGGAGCGTCATTACGGATACTTGCTTTGGCTGACAGCTCACTTATAATTAAGGTCGATGGGCGCAAAGCAGATCAATACAAACTGTATGACGGCCTTGACCTGACATGGCAAATCAAGCAGAGAGTGAATGTTCAATTAACCACCAGTGATGTTGCGCGTTTCTGGTTGAATGGCCAGGAAATTGATATTACCGGCTACGAGTCTTTCGAATTACAACCTGCTGTTGAATGAGTTTCGTCATGGTCATTACCTGCCCTGCATGTAACAGACGATATAAGATTGATCCCGCTGCCAGCAAAACGAAAGTGGGCAAGGCCAAGTGCCCCGGGTGTTCACATGTGTTTGCTATTGCACTGGCGGGCAATGATGGAGCTGAGATGGCACAGACCGCCCCGGTCCTGCCGCTGGTCCTGATTGTCGACGATGCCCGCTACTTCCGTCAAATGATCAAGGACCTACTCGGCGACCTGCCGGTTGAATTCATTACTGCGGCCGATGGCGACGAGGCCTGGGAGAAGATAACAACCCGATTACCGCAACTGGTTTTACTTGATCTGAACATCCCGGGAAGATCGGGTAAACAGATACTCCAATCCCTGCAGGAAGAGCCCCGCTTCAGCCCGGTGAAAGTTTTGGCCATGAGCGGCGTTGAGCGAGGTGAACAGGCCGCCGCTGAAGTCCGCCGTTTCGGAGCCGTGGATTTCATCAATAAATCCTTCAAACCCATTGAACTTGAAAAACGTGTCAGAAACATCCTGGGAATTTGAGCATGCTGACCCCGCCCGTCGGCTGGTCGATAAGGTGCGCAGTCAAACCGGTGCGGTCTCCTTCGATCTTGCTGTCGTCCTTGGTTCAGGCTGGAAGGATGTTGTCGGGCTGGGCGAAACCCTTGGTGTTTTCAACTACCAGGATTGGTCATGCTTCCCCGGGGGGCAAATTGAAGGCCACGCTGGCCAACTGATCGCAATTCGTTTATGTTCCTGGAACATCCTTTTTTTTTCCGGCCGTTTTCATTGTTATCAAGGCCTTGATGCCTTTCAGGCGTCTTTTCCGGTGAGGCTTTCCGGTGCCCTGGGATGTCCACGGATTCTCTTGACCTGTGCAACGGGTGGGATCAATAGAGGTTTCAAGCCGGGGGATTTCATGCTGGTTGAAGATCA
>JAFDBW010000202.1 GCA_019313105.1 Deltaproteobacteria bacterium
CCGCGGCCCTTGGTGCCGAGTTCAGTGGATTCAAAGAGGGCCTTGCCAAGGCTCAATGTCGGCGCTTCCGTGGCCTGGGCGCTGATCCCCGTCATCAATAGCAGGCTGATGGCAACGATTGATTTCTTCATGGCGATCTCCCGGAAACGGTGTAAAATGAAGGAGTTGCAAAATTACTGATAGATTACCGTTGAATTTGGGCAATGACAAGTACCTTCTCATTTAACCTCTGGAGGCAGATCAATGAAATTCAAGTTGGCAATCAGCCTGGTTCTTGCCTTACTGGCGTTTGTCTTTATCACCCAGAACACCGAAACGGTTCAGGTCAGGGTCCTCCTCTGGTCGATTGAAATGTCTCTTGTCCTGCTGGTTTTCATTATGTTGGGTGCGGGCGCGATAATCGGCTGGTTTCTGAACAGCTATCTTCGATTTGCCAGTCGCCGCCAGCAGAACAAGGCTCAGCAGCGCACAAGTGTCAAAAAGACTCTTGCGAAGGACCAGGCTTTTCCTGAAAATGAGGAGTGAAAGAACAGACATGAACGGTAACATCAACCCTGTCATCCAGCTCACCAAGCAAGCAATTGAGATGGGAAGACCTCTCGAAGTCAGAGAAATCCGTAAACTGCGTGCCAACAGTAAGCGTGCTATAACGATTTTCAAGGCGGTCTTCTGGATTGGTATCGTGGTCTTCAACCTGGCACTGTGGGCGCCTTTACCGGTGGCTGTTGCCAAGCCCGTTCTTTATCTTGTCGCCGCTCTTGCTCTGGCAATCGCGATCATTGTACCAATCCTTGGTTTAAGGAAACATCAGATGATCCTAGAACTGTTGAAAATCAACAAGGAGCCATTAAAGAAGAAGACTGCCAGCGAGGCAGGCCGGGTCTATATCGACAAGGTCAAGAACCAGGACCGGCCTTTCGTCAATGCCGAATATGAACTGCTTTACGGCAGCAAGTGGGCTGAGAAACCTCAAGCCGCTGACTAACCGGAGGCATCGTGGCTGTGGCAGACCTCGACGTTGAAAAACGTCTCTTCGTCTATGGCACCCTGGCTCCCGGACAAGCCAATCATGGCCTGCTGGAGAAGCTTCAAGGCTCCTGGCACAAGGGATGCGTCTCAGGCCGTCTGTATCCAAACGGGCTCGGTCCGACAACAGGGTATCCGGTCGTTGATCTGACCGACCCTGCGCAATCCATTGACGGATTTATGCTGATCTCCGATGCACTGCCAGGTCATTGGCCCGTGCTAGATGACTTTGAAGGGGAAGGTTACCGCAGGGTCAAAACAATGGTCACGCTGCTCGACACAAGCCGTCTGGAAGCATTTATCTATGTGCTGGACACAAGCCTCGTATAGTCAGGACAGGATCAGATGAATGCAGACGGCCGGTAAGGGGCGCAGGTGGATCATTGCAGGGATTGTCCTCTGCTGCAAAAAATCTCGATGAAAAGGTGAATCATGGATTACAAGGTCAGGAACAGTCAACATATCTCCAAAAATTGCCTGGTATGCGGCGTTGAGAATCCCTTCGGTCTGAAAACCCGATTCTATGAAACGGAACAGGACGAGCTGGTCGCGGTCTTCAAACCAATCAGTGAACATCAAAGCTACCCAAATGTCACCCACGGTGGAATCTCCGCTGCAATCCTCGATGAAGTCATCGGCCGGGCGATTATGATGACCACCGACAGCGAAACCTTCGGGGTCACAGTTGAACTCGTGGTCCGCTACAAAAAACCGGTGCCACTTGATTCGGAACTCAAGGTCGTCGGCCGCATCACCAGAGACCGCGGGCGGCTTTTCGAGGGGACCGGAGAGCTCTATCTGCCGAACGGAGAGATTGCGGTCGAGGCGGAGGGCAAGTACATGAAGCGACGGCTGGAACAGATCACCGATAAGAGTTTTAGCCAAAACGAGTGGTTTGACCCTGAAGACGATCTGCCGGATGAAATTACCGTATAGACCACGGTGCAGATCAATCTTTTGGTGACATATGCGTTACGTCTCCCCGATTAAGCTGCTCTCCTGAGCGAGGTTTTCATGCTTCTCGACGACAAACAGAAAGAGATTGCCCTCGTTAAGAGTGTGATCAACACCTGCTCGCTGATCTCCAAGCAACTCAAGCTGTATGGCTCTGCGAACAAACAGGTTGATCTGGCAACATCGAGGCTGCAGAGCTTTCTGGAGTCTTATTTTCTTTACCGGGAAACCTTGCCTCTGTCCGTTGCCAGGCATGGCTTCATCTACGAGGATGATTTTGTCGAACGTCGGAACAACGTCTTTATCGATTTTGCCTATATGCTTTTTCAGCATGGCATCAGCGCGATCATCTTTCAGCAGAATGTGTCCCCCGGGGATATTCAGGATTTCTTGTTTTTAACCGGCAGACCGCCAGCAGAGACCTGGAAAGAGGGCGGAATCGTAGCGGCTTTACGTTTACGGAGAATCGACAGAATCTCTGTGCGGGAAATGTCTGAAAACGACATCGCCTACATCGACGTGATTGCTGAAACCGACCGGGACCTGCTGCTTAAGGAGAAGTCTCCTTTGTGGGAACGCTTTGCTTTTGCAGTGCATCGCGGGTTGACGAAATCCACTGACCCGGACTCCGGCAATGTCGAAGACAACCCGGGTCGTCTGGCAGAGTTGACCAACCAGATTCTTGACAACATGTCCACCGCAAACCAGCAGCAATTCAGCAAGGGCCTGAGCGACTTCCTTGTTTCGATACAATCTGAAAAAATCAACCGTTACCGAAGCCGTGCACTGGCCAAGCTGACCGAATTTATCAACCGTATTTCACCGGGTATCAGGGAACGGTTATTCAGCAACATCTTTAACCTCAATATGAAACCCGCCTTCACCGAAGAGTTTTTCTCTGGACTCTCCGATGAGATCATTGTCGAATTGCTCACGGCGACGGCCAAAGACAGCAATTACGTGCCACCTCTGGTTATGAAGGTCCTGGCTAAAATCGCCCAGGATAAGAAGCTCAACATAAAGCATCTCGGCCAGATCGACCAGGAGCTTGCAGGCAAAAAAAATGAGATTGCCAAGCTGTTCAATAAAGATGATTTTGAAAAGTACGTTCCGGACAAATATCGTGATGCGCTGCTCAATATAATCCAGTTCGACAGTGTTCCAAGACAGGTCGATGAGAACCTACTTGTGTTGAAGGAATCCCTTGAAGAACGCCAGCAGGAAAAACACACAGCCGACGTTATTTTGAAAATCCTCAAAGAGTCTGTTGATGCAAAGTACATGAAGGGCCTCGGTGAGAACTTGGTCAATATCGTCTACATGTTTCTGGAGGATGGCTCCTACCGGGAACTCAATGAACTGTGTGCATCGTTGGAACGCCAAAGTTGCCTTGCCGGGGATTTAGAGAAATTCAGGCAAGTGCTTGCGTCAACCAGCTTTACCTTCGCCGTGATCAGAGGGGTCAGCCTGCACGGAAAAAGCAGGTTCAATGACATTGAAGCCCTCGTACATACCGTCGGTACACCGTTTGTCGAGCCTTTGCTGATGGCCCTGACGTCTGAGTCGAACCGCAGCAACCGACTCTTTTACCTGAAACTGCTGCAACAGCTCGATGCCGGGGAGGTCATCCCCCTGGCGGTCAGATACCTGAATGATAAGCGCTGGTTTATTGTCAGAAATATCATCTTGATTTTGCGTAACATCCAGGAACCGGAGGTGGTTGCTTATCTCAGGCCCCTGATGGACCACCCTCATCTCAAAATCAGGACCGAAGCGATCAGAACTTGTCTCCATTACGGCTGCGACGAAGCAACCTTACGCCTTATCGAGATGTTGGATGACAAGGACAACCAGACGGTCGACATCGCCATTTCCATGGCAATGATGGTTAAAGATGCGAACGTGGCAGGCCGGCTGGTTGCCTTACTGCAGAGCAATCCTGTGATCAATTACCGGCTGGATCAGAAAAAGGCGATTGTCAAAACGCTCGCTGAAACAATACCGAAAGGTGCTCTACCGGTTTTTTTCGAGCTTCTATCGAAGAAAAACGCCCTGCATCCGAACCAGCATAAGGAGTTGATCGCAGAGATCCTGAAAGTCTTCGAACGCTATGACACTAAGCTGCTGATTCCCGCTATTGAACAATATGCTCCTTCGGTCAACGCGGATATCCAGGACAGGCTAAGAAGACTGCAAAAAAGAATGGAGTCTTGAACGTGTCTCAAGTAACGAAAATCGAAACGATCCATGAAATTATCAGGAATCTCACCAGTGCCTTGTCCACGGCAGCGCTCTATTCGCCGGACCATCCGCGGGTCATGGAACATTTTGCCCGGTTGACGGATTCTTTCCGCAGTTTGCAGCAGATAGCGCCCGAGTTGCTTCTGGCCCGGGTGGACAACGAATTGCTCTACCAGGGCAAACCGTTGACAAAAACGGTCAATGTTGAGCGCTTGCTTCGCTACTATATCAAACAAAAGATCGGTTATATCGGGTTTTCCAAAGGCTTTACCTCTGTTGAGTTACAGCAGCTGATCAAGCTGTTGCTCGGCAAGGCATCGATTGATTCTCTGAAACAGATGACCAGCAACATCCAGGTCGGCAGTGTGGAGGCCTCTTCTGACGAGCATGTGATGCCGATTGCGTCGTTCGAAAAGATGACCGACGAACAGAAGCAGGGGATTCAAAATCAGTTTGACAAGGTTGCCGATCAGCAAAACCTGGACGTCGAGCAAATATCTTCCGTCATCGCCGGTTTTATCGAAGCCTTCCGGCAAAATGCCAACCCCTTCCTAGCGCTGGTCCCGATCAGGATGCAAGACGATTATACTTTTGCTCACTCGGTTGATGTGGGCATCCTGAATATTGCCCAGGGGATGGCCTTGGGGATAGATGGGCAGATGCTGCATGATATTGGCATGGCCGGATTGCTTCACGACGTCGGCAAGATTTTTGTCGATCGGGAAATCCTCAACAAACCCGGCAAGCTAGATGATGAGGAGTTCGCGAAGATCAAACAGCATCCGTCCCGGGGCGCCCAATACCTGATGAACCAGGAAGGGATTCCCCGGTTGGCCCTGTTTAGTGCTTATGAGCATCATATGCGATACGATCTCAAGGGATACCCGCAACCGCCAGAGGGATGGAAACTGAATATCTGCAGCCAGATGACGATGATCTCGGATACCTTTGACGCCCTCAGAACACGCAGGACATACGATGACTCCTGGAATTTTTCCCGGGCCAGCGGCCTCATGCTCCAGCTGGCCGGTGAGCAGCTGAACCCGGACCTGACGATAAATTTTTTACGCACCCTGGCAAACATGGGAGAGGATATAGAGAGCTTTGGCGACAGTCGCGAACAGGAAGAGATCAAGCTCGAGATAATCGGCTGCTCTTGTGCTTTGGAGAATCCACGGTGTGGGTGAGAAACCATAGACGGCAAGGAGAGGTGAGTGGTGAGTGGTTTTTCGCCCTTCGGTATTAAGTCATGAAATTAAACAAGACATTCTTTATCACCGCATTTGTCCTGCTACTGAGCTGCCTCGGTCTGGTTTTCTGGCTTGGTAGCCAGGGGCCTTCGGTTATGCAGTTGTCAGATCAACAGCGCATCGAGCAGGTTGAAATGAGCCTGCCGCTTCCCGGGCCGTGGTCAGACGATCTGGATAAGATGCTTGAGCGCCGCCTGGTGCGGATCCTGGTGCCCTACAGCAAGACACTCTATTTTCTTGATCAGGGTCAGGAACGCGGGATTGTCCATGATGCGGGGATGGAACTGCAGAAATGGCTGAATCGCAAACATGGCACGAAGACCTTGCCGATCAGGGTGATCTTCATAAACACGTCGCGTCAGCACCTGCTGCAGGACCTGGTCGACGGTCTGGGTGATATTGCCGCTGGCAACCTGACGATCACACCTGAACGCCAGAAACTGGTCGATTTTACCAACCCCGCTTCCGGGACAGTTGATGAAATTGTCGTCACCGGGCCTGGCTCACCAACACTCGATAACCTTGCCGACCTAGCCAAGGTCACGGTTTATCTCCGAACCTCGAGCAGCTACTACGAGCACCTTGTCAAGCTCTCAGCCGATCAGCAGCTGAAGCTGAATATCGTCCCTGCAGACGAGGCTTTGGAAGACGAGGACCTGCTGGAGATGGTCAACGCCGGTCTCTTGCCCTTGGCGATCGTTGACAACCATAAAGCGGAATTCTGGGCGCAGATATTTACTGACCTGACTCTTCGTCAGGACCTGGTCGTCAATAGTGGTGGCAAAATTGCCTGGGCGATTCGCAAGAACAGCCCGCTACTGCGTGCCGAGTTGAACGAGTTTGGCAAAGTTGAAGGTTCCCGCAAGGGTTTGGTCAACATGCTGCTGAAGCGTTACCTCGGCTCAACACGGTATGTGACGAGGGCAACCGATGCAGAGGAGTTGGCAAAATTCGATGCTCTGCGCGAACTGTTTGTAATATACGCTGACATGTATGGCCTGGATGACCTGTTGCTGATGGCTCAGGGATACCAGGAATCACGTCTGGATCAGTCTGTGCGCAGCCGGGCAGGGGCCGTTGGCATCATGCAGATCCTGCCGTCGACGGCGGCCTATGAACACGTTCAGATCGAGGATGTTGCCAGCGATCCGAAACAGAACATCCACGCCGCATCCAAGTACATGCGTTACCTGCTCGACACCTATCTGGCTGACCCGGAGCTTGATCCGACCAACCGCCTGCTGTTGGGTCTGGCTGCTTACAACGCCGGCCCGGCCAATATGAGAAGGATGCGGGCCAGGGCCAGTAAGATGGGCCTGGACCCGAATATCTGGTTCAACAATGTCGAACATGCCGCGGCGAAGTTGATCGGCCGTGAGACCGTGCAGTACGTCAGTAATATTTACAAGTATTATCTGGCTTACCGTCTGGTGGAGGCTCAGCGGAGTAATCGGCAGTAGTAACCTCGGGGCCACTCCACCTTAGAGTGGCCCCGATTGATTCAAATCTACGGTATAAGCCTACTTGCTCTTCTCCACCATATACTCCACAGCCGCCTTCACCTCAGCGTCGCTCAGCTGCATGTTCCCGCCCTTCGGCGGCATCTTGCCTACGCCCTTATTAGCGTTTTCATACAATACATCCACCCCTTCGGCGATCAGGGGGGCCCAGGCGTTCTTGTCACCGATTTTCGGGGCGTCCATCACGCCGGAATCGTGACAGGCGGCACAACTCTTGGCGTAAACCGACTGGCCGGTGTCGTCGCTGGCGCTGACGGTGGTGACGGCAAAAACCAGCATGGCAAGGCAGAGTAAAGGCAGGATTGTTCTCATAGGTGGCTCCTTTAAAAATGTTGCGGGTTGATTTTGACAGTCTTTGTTTGTGAGTACATCATTTTACCCACTTTAAGAGTATACCTTGAAATAAAATCATAGACGCACAACGCTGAATATTTTCATAAATTTCACCTTATTGTGCCTGCCGTCAAAATGGACATACTCATCTGTCCAAATCCGTGCATGCCTGATTATATTTTAGTCAATATTATCAATGTTATTTCCTAACCTGCTGATATTACGTCTATTCATGACTGGCACACTGGTTGCTAAAGTAGTAAGTATGGCATTGACGCCAAAGATAACCTGGAGGATCAACGATGACCCGACTACTCAAGCTGCTTCTGCCTTTGCTGTTTTTCTTACTCTCTTCCAGTGCGCTTGCCGCTGAAGGCCCGGACACTGGAGATACCGCCTGGATGCTGGTCTCATCCGCCTTGGTCCTGGTCATGCTCCCCGGCCTCGCTCTCTTTTATGGCGGCATGGTTCGTTCCAAAAACGTGCTTTCTACCAGCATGCACACCTTTGCCGCCATGGCGATCATTGGCGTGCAGTGGGTTGCCTTTGGTTATAGCCTCGCCTTCGGTGGTGAGGGCTCCCTGATCGGCGGTTTTGACAATCTGTTCCTGAGAGGGATCACACCGGAGAGCCTGACCGGAACCATCCCTACCTATGTGTTTGTCATATTCCAAGGGATGTTCGCCATAATCACCCCGGCACTGATCTCCGGAGCGGTCGCCGAACGAATGAAGTTTTCGACCTACTGTGTCTTCATCCTGCTCTGGTCGACCCTGGTTTACGATCCGCTTTGTCACTGGGTGTGGGGATCCGGTGGCTGGCTGGCAGCTGCAGGTGCGCTCGACTTTGCCGGTGGTACGGTTGTTCATCTCTCCTCAGGTGTCAGCGCGCTGATGATAGCCTTGATCCTCGGCAAGCGCATCGGTTATCCGCACGAACGCATGACGCCGCATAACCTGCCAATGACATTGCTTGGTGCTGGCCTGCTCTGGTTCGGCTGGTTCGGTTTCAATGCGGGGAGCGCCCTGAGCTCGGGCGGCAGCGCAGCCCTGGCCTTTACCACCACTCAGACAGCGGCCGCGGCAGGCGCACTGTCATGGATGCTCGCCGAATGGTTTCATGCCGGCAAGCCAAGTGCTCTAGGAGCTGCCTCGGGGATCGTCGCCGGGCTGGTGGTAATCACCCCTGCTGCCGGTTTTGTTACCCCCGGATGGGCCCTGTTGATGGGTCTTTCGGCAGGACTGGTCTGCTACGGCGGTGTGATGATGAAGCATCGCTTCGGTTACGATGATTCCCTTGATGCGTTCGGCGTACACGGCATCGGCGGCGCCTGGGGAGCTATCGCCACTGGCATCTTTGCAACTGTCGGAGCCACCGGTTTGATCGCCGGCAATGTCCACCAGCTTTGGGTGCAACTACTCGGCGTAGTCGCTGGCGGCGGCTACGCAATCGTCGTCACCCTGCTGCTGCTATTTGTGCTGGGTAAAACCATGGGGCTGCGCGTCGAGAAAGATGACGAGCGAATGGGTCTCGACCAGTCGTCCCACTCGGAAACGGGCTACAACTACTAAACGGGGCATCGGCTTTATTGATTATTTCGGAACCTGGGGCACTCATGATTGAGTGCCCCGAATTGTTGACAAACCCAGCACGTGACGCTGGGTTTGTTTTTTTACTTGCCAGGTGGAGTTTCTCTCAAGCTTAAGGCAACCGGTGGTTCTGTTGCCCTTGTGCTTTTTTTAAAGAACAAAACCGGCGTGTCGCGTCCTGCCCGACGCCATACTTTTGTCCGGCAATAAAATATGCAAAAGTGCCTTTTCCTTGCGCAGGGCATCTCCTCTGCCGTATTTCTGTGGAATCAACAAACGACATTGCAATAGAAGCCGGCCCGTTACAGGGGGGGCCTCCTATAAGAGAAAGGCTTGAAAATCACGACCACTGTAATTCTCAGACGTTTTTTGATGTGTCAATTCCATCCCATACCAGGAGATCAGGGGTCCTGGAATTGTTGTCTTGAAATGGCAACATCACTTACAGGCTCAGGAAGTGAATTTTGATATTTTCATATCACACGTCGAATCTGATATGATCCCTCTATGTGCGGACGCTTTGCCCAAATCACCCCAACCGGGGACCTCATCAAAATCTTCGAGGTGACGAATAGTTTGCCTCTACAGCCTCGCTTCAACATCGCTCCAACCGAGGGTGTAGCGGTAATCCGTGCATCTGACCATCATCGTCAACTCGCGATTTTGAGATGGGGGTTGATCCCGCGGTGGGCCAATGATCTTTCAATCGGCTACAAAACCTTTAATGCCCGTTCCGAAACGGCCCATATAAAGCCGTCTTTCAAAGCTGCTTTGAAAGCACGCCGCTGCCTGATCCCGGCCAGCGGCTTTTACGAGTGGGATAAGATCGGCAAGTTCAAGCAGCCGTACTACATTTCGCGCAACGATGGCTGTCCGATGGCTCTTGCCGGGTTGTGGGATCAATGGGTCGATCGGCAAAGTGGCGAAATCATCGAGTCGTGTACCATCCTCACCACATCTGCCAACCGGACGGTCGGCCGCATCCACGATCGAATGCCGGTGATCCTCGAACCAAACGATTATGGTTTGTGGCTGGACCACAAAGTGCAACGCATTGAAGAATTTAGTGATTTGTTCAGTCCTGCTGCCGATAATATTCTGAGTCTTGCCCCTGTCTCAACTTACGTGAACAAGGCGGGGCATGAAGGCCCGCAATGTGTTGCACCACTTCAATCAGGACGAACTTTGTAATTGAAGCTGATTTTTTGGGAGGTGTCGGAAACACGTATCCTTCAGTGTAACGATTTGTCGCAAACGATCTGTTTGACAATCCCGCCGGTTGTACTAACGTATTCTTAGAGGCAACAATTCACCAAATGGCGATTGATTGGCGAAGGAGGTTGCCGTGCCCCTTTCCGAGCTTCCACTCTCTGCGCAGGTGGTCCTGTTCCTGACTATCTTTGTCCTGATCGGAATCTATCCGTTTATCAAGAAAAGTATGACGCAGTTGCGCAGATTGATGGATGCGCGCGACAAGCCGCGGGAGATGTTCGGCTCGCGGGTCAAGGATATTCACCAGGAGATGTTTCCCCAGCAGCTGACAACGGGCCCGCTGAACGATTTTGAAATCATCGTGCTGCGAAGAATTGCACAGGCCGGCGGCAAGGCCATGTCCCGAAAACAGGTCAATGAGTCTTTGCTCTTCGGTGATAAAGTTCTCACCAGAACTCTGAAATCACTCTTTCGGCGAGGGTATCTTAACCTGCGGATATCAAAATTCTTGGGGCAACGTTTCATCCTGTCTGAATCCGGACGTCGTTATGCTGTGGAGCAGGGTTACATTGTTCAGTTGAGGGAGGGTAAAGGCCTGATATAAACCGAATCCGGGATACTGAGCCGAGAATTCCAGTGACGCATACCTTCTCTTGCCATTTTTGGGTTGGTTATCATCTTTGCTTGTCAGTTAACTGAAGGGGGTGTATGTGGAAACGATCGACTGGAACCCGGCTGAACTACTGAAATTGTCGGGAAGTTACTGGGAAACCTGTGCCCTGCATGCCGGGGTGAAGCTGGATCTCTTCTCACCGTTAACTGCGCGGCCGCAGACCGTCGCTGAGCTTGCGACAGAACTGGGGATTGCTGAGCGTGGCCTGGAAATGCTGCTTGATGCCCTGGCAGCAATGCAGTTGCTGGACAAACAGGGCGACAACTACGCGGCCACAGGGTTCGCCGCTGAATTCCTGGATCGCAGCGCCCCTCGCTATCTTGGCCACATCATCCTGCACCATCACCACCTGGTCGAGAGCTGGAGCCGCCTCGATGAGGCGGTAAGAGAAGGTGGCCCGGTCCGTAACCGGGTCTCACATGAGCCGACCGCAGCAGAGCGTGAAAGCTTCCTCTTGGGCATGTTCAATCTGGCCATGCTGAACGCGCCGAAGGTGGCGGCACAAATCGATCTGGCCGGACGTCAACGGCTGATTGATATCGGTGGCGGACCCGGCACTTATGCGATCCACTTCTGCCAACAAAATCCACAGCTGCAGGCAACGATCTACGATCTGCAGACCACGCAGCCGTTTGCCGAAGCGATATTGCAGCGCTTCGCCATGTCTGACCGGATCGATTTTGCCGCTGGGGATTTTCTCGCCGGGCCGTTGCCCGGTGGCTTTGATGTCGCCTGGCTCTCCCATGTCCTGCATGGTGAGGGGCCGGATGGTTGCAGCAAGCTGCTGGCCAACGCCTTCCAGTCGCTCGAAGCGGGCGGCCAGCTGCTGATCCAGGAGTTCATTCTCGATGAGACGCGGGCTGCGCCACTGTTCCCGGCGTTGTTCTCGCTGAATATGCTGCTTGGCACCCCGCAAGGACAGGCCTATAGCGAGCCAGAACTGGCTGCGCTGATGCGGCAGACCGGATTTTCGCAGATCGAGCGACTGGCGATCGAACTACCGAACGGGGCCGGCATCATGCTTGGTCGCAAGAGATCGTAATTGGCAAAGCCAACGGGTGTCTTTGTGTTCTGCAGGCTGCCGTGTCAGTCTTTCTTTTTTGCGCCTTGACTTTTTACCTCGGATGCCTCCCAGTGCCGGGTCTGCGTTGCATAGCGCAGAAGGTAGTGTCGGCCATCATCTCCCTTTACCCTGAAATTGCGATCTTCCGGCGTCAGCCAGCGAGCGATTTCCGTACTGACCTCTATGCACTGCCCGCCGAGGTAAAAGCGGCGTGGGGTCTCCTCGGCGCGATAGCCGGCATAACATTCGACCCGCAATGGTTGGCAGGACACGGTAGAGTTCTTTATGACAAGAGCTGGTCGACCTGCTGCTCTTTCTCAGCCTGGTTCAAGCCCCGGTAACACTCCAGACGACCGATCATGCGCTGGCGCTGGCCCGCGGCAAAAAGCTCGTCGCCGCCGATCACTTCAACGCAGAGTTCTCTGCCAAACGCTCTGCACCGACCCCAAAATCCGTGCTGCTTATTGACGTGCATGCGTTGCCTCCATCTCCTTGCGACTAGAGACTTCGCTCCCAATGCACCCGGCAGCTGTCGGGTGCCCCGGTCCAGGAAATATGGAGCTCTCCCCGA
>JAFDBW010000203.1 GCA_019313105.1 Deltaproteobacteria bacterium
AGGGTCGCCGATTCAATGACCGCTTCGAGCTTGTCCCGATTTTGCTCGCGCAGCTGATTGGCAAATTCAACGATCAGGATACCATGTTTGGTGATCAGGCCAATCAAAGTCACCAGGCCGATCTGGCTGTAGACGTTCAGCGTGTTACCGGTCAGTTTCAGGGCGAGCAGCGCCCCGGTGATGCTCAGCGGCACGGACAGCATGATGATCAATGGATCGACAAAGCTTTCAAATTGCGCGGCCAGTACCAGGTAGATGAAGGCCAGGGCCAGCAGGAAGGTGATGTAGAGACTGGTACTGCTCTCCCGGAATTCGCGCGACGGGCCGTCGTAATCGACAACGGCAGTGCCAGGCAGGACCTCGGCAGCGATTTCCTCCAGCTTGTTCAAACCGTCGGAGAGAGCGTAGCCGGGAGCGAGGCTGGCGGTGATCTTTGCTGCGCGCAGCTGGTTGAAGTGATTCAGTTCCTTGGGCGCCACGGTTTCCCTCACCGTGACCAGGTTGGCCAGCTGGATCATCTGATCGTTTTTGCCGCGGACATAGATCGAAGCCAGGTCGTTGGGGGTGACGCGGTCGATGTCCGCAACCTGGACGATAACATCATACTGTTTCCCCTCACGTTTGAAGCGCGTCACCTGTCGACCGCCCAGCATGGTCTCCATAGTCCGACCTATGGTCGCAACGTCGACCCCGACATCAACGGCCTTGTCGCGGTCGACGTCGACAGAGAGCTGTGGTTTGATCAGTTTGAGGTCGGTGTCCAGGTTGATGAAACCGGGCCAATCACGAGCCTTTGCCATGACCGCATCGGTCATGGCCTGCAATTCCTCGTAGGCGGCCGTGGTCTGAATCACGAACTGCACCGGCTTTGCCAGGGGGCTCTGCCCCAACGGCGGCCGATTGAGCGGAAAGGCCATGATCCCGGTGATGCCGCCAAACAGCTTCGGCTGCAAATCCTTGACGATCTCCTGCTGTTTGCGAGTTCTGTCCTGCCAGTCAGTGAGCAGCGAAAACGAGATGACCTGCGAAATCGACGGCCGGCCTGCGGCAACGAAATAGCGATCAACTTCAGGAGTGCTGGCCAAAACCTTCTCTATCATCCTGGCATATTTGTCCGTGTAGCCGATTGTGGCACCCTCCGGAGCTATGCCAACGGTGATAACGATACCGCGGTCCTCGAATGGTGCCAACTCCGACTTCAAGGAGCTAAGTAAAACTCCCGCTGCCGCCGCGACGATCAAGACCATCACGATAACCAGGGCTTTTGCGCGCAGGACCCGGCGCAACAGGCGCTGATAACCATTGGTCAGCGCGACAAAGAATGATTCGATGATATTGTAAATGGCCATGTGCTGCTTTCTGTGCCGCAGCATCTTGGAACACATCATCGGTGAAAGGGTCAGGGCGACAAAGCCCGAGACCAGGACCGCTCCGGCCAGGGTCAGGGCGAACTCAGTAAAGAGTCGCCCGGTGCGCCCCTGCATGAAGCCGATCGGGGCGTATACTGCCGCCAGGGTTATGGTCATGGCGATGACAGCAAAGGCGATTTCACGACTGCCCTGAAACGCCGCCTGTCTTACCGGCATGCCGTTCTCCACATGGCGGAAGATATTTTCCAGGACAACGATCGCGTCATCGACGACCAGGCCGATGGCCAGCACCATGGCCAGCAAAGTCAGGGTATTGATAGTGAATCCGAACAGGTACATCAGGCCAAAGGCACCGATCAGTGACACCGGGATGGTGACCAACGGGATCAGGGTCGAGCGGAAGCTGCGCAGGAACAGGAAGATCACCAGGACGACCAGTATGACTGCCTCGCCGATCGTCTGAAAGACGTTGCTGATCGAGCGGGCGATGAAGATCGAGCTGTCATAAGCGACATCGACTTTCATCCCTTCCGGAAGGCTGGCCTCGATGGCCGGGATGGTCTCCTTGACCGCCTTGGAGATGTCGAGGGGATTGGCTGTCCCCTGCTTGACCACGCCCAGGGCGACGGCCGGTTTACTTTTAAAGCGGACGACGCTGCGCTCGCTCTCGGCGCCAAGTTCGGTCCTGCCGACATCCTTGAGCCGCACCAGGTAGCCGTCTGCATCCTTGAGAATCATCTCGTCGAACTGGGCCGGAGTGCGCAGGTCAGTTTCTGATAGCACGGTAAACTCGCGCTCGGCAGATTCGATCCGCCCGGACGGGATCTCCACGTTCTGTTGCCGCAGAGCATTCTCCACGTCCTGAGAGGTCAGTCCGAACGCGGCGAGACGGACCCGGTCTAGCCAGATGCGCATGGCGTAACGGCGTTCCCCGAGCAGAAGTACATTGGCGACGCCCTGGATGTTCTGCAGGCGGTCCTTGACGAACCTGTCGGCGTAGTCCGTTACCTCGAGGGGGGTGTGCCCGCTGGAAGAAAACGCCAGGTAGATAATCGGTTGGGCATCGGCTTCCACCTTGCTGATTACCGGGTCGTCGATGTCGCCTGGAAGTTTGCCGCGCACGCGTGCCACCCTGTCCCGGACATCGTTGGCTGATTCATCGGGATCGCGAGAGAGCTTGAACTTGACTGTAATCTGACTTTTTTCGGTACGCGATATCGATGTCATGACTTCGATCCCCTCGATTCCGGCCAGGCTTTCCTCGAGGGGCTGGGTTATCTGTGACTCGATGATTTCGGCGGTTGCGCCGCGGTAGGTCGTCTCGACGTTAACGACCGGCTCATCGATGTTCGGATATTCACGAACGGTGAGGCGGTCATAGCTGATCAGGCCGATCAGCACCACGACCAGGCTCATCACGGTCGCAAGCACTGGGCGCTTGATGGAAAGATCGGAAAGTATCATGGTGTTTTATTTCCCGCTTCCTGCTGCGTCCGGTGTTGCCGGGAGCGCCGTGACCGGCATCCCGGGACGAACCTTGATCTGGCCGGCAGTAATGATGGTCTCTCCCGGTTCCAGACCCTTGGTAATCTCTACTTTGCCTTTGGTCCGCAGGCCGGTTTCCACCACAGTTGCCTCGACCTTGCCATCGACGACCTTGAAGACCTGTTGCCGGTCGCCGCCGGGAATCAGCGCTTCCTCGGGGATCATCAGCGCATTCGGGCGCTCTTCGAGGACCAGGGCGATGCGGGCGAACATGCCCGGACGAAGCGGTCCTTCTTCCTGCACCACCTTGGCCCTCATCATGACGCTGCGACCGTTGACATCGATCTGCGGATCGATGGCGAAGACTTTCCCCGTGAATGTTCTCCCGGGAACGGCATCCACATTCATGCGAATGGCTTGGCCGACACGCAACTGGTGGGCAAAGACCTCCGGAACCCTGAAGTCGACCTTGATCGGGTCAATATCGTCCAGGGTGACGATTGTTTCCCCCGGCTGCAGGTATTCACCTATGCTGACACGACGCAAACCGAGCATCCCCGAGAAGGGCGCTTTGATCACGGTCTTTGCCAATTGTGCTTCGGTCAGCCGCAAGCTCGCTTCATCAAGGCGCCATTTTGCATAGGCTTCGTCACGTTCCCGCTCCGAGATTGCCTGTTCCTGGAGGAGCCGTTCGGCGCGCCTGATATTGGCTTCACTCAAGCTGAGGTTCGCCTGGGCCCGATCCCGTTCCGCAGTCAAAACAGACTGGTCGAGTTGCAGTAGAACCTGGCCGGCAGAGGCTTTTTCGCCGTCATCAAAGAACAGTTGCGTAACCTTTCCGGCAACCTCTGCGGTAATAACAACGGACTCGTTGGAGTAGAGGGTTCCCGTAGCACTCAGCTCATTACTTAATGGAGCGGTCGAAGTCACAATCGTCTCAACGGGAAGCCCCTGCGGCTTGGCCGTGGGCTGGTCGGGTTTTTTCTCTTCCGCCCAGCCAAGTGTAGATGTGAATGCGAGGCAGAGGGTGAAGGTTATGGCGAGGGCAAGCTTATGCATTGTGATGACTCCCGAGGCCAAGCAGTGAAAACTGCGTAATATGTTCAATGACGTCTTCGATAAAAGTGCGGTTTTGTTGCGGGCTGTGAATACTGCGCAAAATGTCTCTGCTACGGATGAAATGCAGAACCTGTCCGGTGATGCTGCTGACGCAAAACGAGGCGCGTTTTTCGCCCAGGTCCGGAACGACTTTCAGGATCAGTTCCTTGAATGCCTGGTTGATCGGCACGATCAGTCGTGTTGCGACCAGGTCACCGGCGACGGCATCCGGGCCCATCTCCCGGTAGATCGCCTGCATGAGTCGGTCGCTGTTGGGAGAACAGAGCTGTGCATCGAAAAAGCTGCGGATATATGCGTTTAAAATTTCCTCAAGATTTGCCGGAGGCCGTTGCTTGCCGAGTTTTTCGAGCAGGGCAAGCTTTTCGCCGGTGATGCTGTCCAGGAGGCTAGAGAGAACTTCACGGTACAGGCCCGTCTTGTCGCTGAAGTGGTAGTTGACAGAGGCGACATTACTACCGCTCGCTCTGGTGATCTGGCGAATACTGACGTTATCGAAGCCGTGGGCAAGAAAGAGCCTTTCCGCGGATTCCAGCAGGGCCGTCTTGGTGTCTTTGTTGATAAGTGCTTGCTTTTGCATATGAACGATGTTTTAAACATCGTTTGAAATAATGTCAAGGTCAAATTGCCTGACCAATGTGAAACAGCAAAGGGGCCGCTGGAAAGCAGCCACCGGTTTGTTGACGAACCCCTCACGTGATGCGGAGTTTGTTTTATTATCTGGCAGGTGAGGTTTCTGCGAAGCTTAGTGCAACAGATGGTTCATCTGTTGCACTTGTTGTTATTTGAAAGACAAAACCGTATATGGTCTCCCCCCTATTTTGCAAGGGCTTTGTGCGTTTATGACAGGGACAGGATTGCTGCCGTATATCCGGCCTCTTTTTGAGAGTTCTCCACTCTCGGGCCGCAATGATTTTCGCGCGTATCGTCCTTATCGGCGGGTCGGTTTTTTCTGACCGTCGGTTTTGTCTGGGTTTCAATACGCTGGTCTGACCTGTTTTGTCATTGCTCGCCACAGAGCCTTCGCAATTTCTGGTGGGGACACTCCTTTTCTGCTATCCGTCGATGAAACTCAATGAATCGATTGTTCTGAAGCGGGTTGATAAATCGTGTTATGTCTCAAAATGGCCCAACCGATACGCGCCATCTTATTCGCCGTTGCCACGACAGCTTTGTTCCAACCACGTTCTTCGCGAATTCGATTGATCCATTTGCTTAAAGGGTCATCTTTTCTCGCGGCCTGGATGACAACGGCTCTGGCGCCATGAACAAGTTGGCTGCGCAGATAACGATCGCCCCTCTTACTGATGCCAAGCAGGACATTCTTGCCGCCACTACTGTGCTGACGTGGCACCCGCCCTAACGACGCAGAGGCATCTCGACCACGGTCATAGGCACGACCATCGCCAATGACGCTACGAAAGGCACTTGATATGACGGGGCCAAAGCCTGGAATTGTCTGCAGCCGCTGACAGGCCTCATCCTGTTGGCTTAGGATCTCCCATTCGTTCGTGTAGAAAGCAATATGATCATCAAGCGCCACAAACTGATCATAGCGTCGTGCTAAGAGCTTTCGAAAACGATCACTCAGGCCGTTGTCCGCATCCTCCAGTATGCCGTGAATCCTTTTACGTAAAGTCGCCAAGCCTTTGGGCAGGGCAATGCCAAATTCACCCAAAAGGCCTCGCGTTGAATTGCTTAAAGCCGTCCGGTCTCGAATGCATTGACTCCGCATCCGGTGAATCGCTTGCATGTCCTGCTCTTCTGTTGATTGCATCGCGACAAAAGGTATGCCGGGCCGAGTTGAAGCTTCGGCGATGGCGCGTGCTGCCG
>JAFDBW010000204.1 GCA_019313105.1 Deltaproteobacteria bacterium
ATCTTGACGACCAGTCGCAGGTTCGACTCGATCATCTTGTCGCGGGCGGCCATGTCGCCGTCATCTATGCGTCTGGCCAGGGCCCTTTCTTCTTCAGCGGTCAAAAGGTTGGTCTTCTGAATATCCTTGAGATAGAGCTTGATGGCATCCATCGCAAAGTCTTCATAGTCCTCGGCAGCTTCTTTCTCTTCTTCCTCGCGCTCTACCCGGGCCAGAGTATCTTCATCCGGCTCTTGATCGACCGTAACGGTCGATGGTTTTTGCACGTCTTCAAGGTCGACTTTTTCACTGTCCTGCAACGCATCACTCATGACAAGGATCCTTCTGTTGTTTGGCTTAGAGCTGTTAAACAGGCATTATTACGGATATGGAGTCTAAGTGACCACCACAACTAAGGCAAGTACAAAATCGGGTTGACCGCCGACTTGCCTTTGCGAATTTCGAAATGAAGTCGGGCACTTTGTCCGTTCGGCGGGACACCACTCAAGGCAATCTCATCGCCCTGCCCAACAAAATCATGCATCTGTACAAGGTTTTTATGGTTGTAGCCATAGACACTGAAAAAACTGTTAGAATGTTCGACAATAACCAGGTTGCCGTAACCGGGAATCGCATTGCCACTGTAGATGACCTTGCCTGGAGCAGCCGCTACGACTTTGGTCCCCTTGGGCACCCCGATTTCAATCCCCTTGTATACTTTCTGGCTCTGTGAACCGAACTTGTTGAGAATTTTACCCTGCGCCGGCCAGATAAAAGTCCCTTTAGTTGGCTTTGAAGAAAGATCGGTTTGCGGAGCGGCAGGTTTAGCGGCAGAAGGCTTTTGAGCAGCTTTTGCCGGCTGCTTAGCTGTGGAGGCCCTGCTTGATGTCGTTTGGGCAGGCGCTCTGGCTATCGATGGACTCGCAACTGTCGCGGGCACATTACGCAGTTGCGTTACCCCGGGGATAAAGACCTTCTGGTTGACCTTTAACTGAGCCGGGTCCTTGATATGGTTGATCCGCGCCAGACGATTTTCGTCAACGTCATAAGTCATGGCTATGCGGTAGAGGGTCTGGCCCGGCTTCACCGTATGATAAATCCCCGTCGGAGCACACGATAACACCAGGCAGAAGAGCAATAACGGCGGGCATAATTTTATTATGGTTCGCAACATCAGAATAACGCATTCAACCTAATCTTCCAAGATCCACGCACCACTTTCTTCACCAGTGTCCTATATCAAAAGACATATTTCAATAGCAGGAAGCCTCCGACCAGCAATAACACAAAAACAATGCTGAGCAGATTGAAGTAGCGATCAATAAAATCACGCATACCCGGGCCGTAACGGCGCAGCAGCCAGGCAACCAGGAAAAAGCGCAGACTGCGGCTGACCATGGATGCTATGACGAAAACCAGAAGGTTGATCTTGAAGACACCCGAGCCGATCGTGATAACCTTGTAGGGAATCGGGGTAAAGCCTGCAGTGAAGACCACCCAAAAGTCGTACTCGGCGAAAAGGCCCTGTACCTTCTCGAATACGGCTGGCGTAAAGCCGGGGATATAATCGAAGAAGAATGAGTTGACCAGTGGCCAGGCTCCCCAGCCGATGGCATAACCGATCAGGCCGCCCAGCACGGAGCCGGCCGATGCCAGCAAGGCAAAACGCCATGCTCTTGATGGCAAGGCAATACACAGGGCAATCAGGAGAACATCCGGAGGGACCGGGAAAACCGATGACTCCACGAGTGCCAGCAGAAAAAGAGCCGGACCACCATATGGGGTCTCGGCCCAATGCAGAACCCAATCGTAGAGTCTTCTTATCAGGTGCATAAATCAGGCTCTCTCATCGCGCCAGCCGTGATTGCCGACCAGTGGCACGAACCGGCAGCCAAGAAGCTGCTCTTCCTTGAACTCATGTTCGGATGTGCGGGTTATTCGCATCAGCACCTGGCTCATTCGATCCCCGACCGGTATCACCAGGCGGCCGCCGACTGCCAGTTGATCAAGATAGTCACGGGGCACATCGGGAGCACCCGCCGTGACGACGATAGCATCAAAGGGGGCCATCTCCTGCCAACCGAGAGTGCCATCCGCCAGGCGGATATTGACCTTGCTGTAGCCACAAGAATCAAGGGCTTTCCTGGCACGGCGGGCCAGCGCAGGGATGCGCTCCAGGGAGAAGACCTGATCGGCCAGCACGGCGAGGACAGCGGCCTGGTAGCCGGAGCCCGTACCGACTTCAAGAACTTTTTCTGTGCCGTCGAGCGCCAGGGCCTCGCTCATCACGGCGACCATGTAGGGCTGGGAAATCGTCTGTCTTTCACCGATCGGCAAAGGCGCATCCTGGTAGGCCTGACTTTCAAGGGCTTCTTCGACAAATTTATGCCTTGGCACCTGCAACATTGCATCGATGACCCTGGTATCCCTGACACCGCGAGCCACGACCTGGTCTTCAACCATGCGCCGACGGGCGATCGAGAAGTCCTTCATGCCTGGGGGGCCTCACTGTCAGAATCAACCGGGAAATCTTCCATGAGCCACTGGCGCAATCGGTCCATGGCAGCGTAATTGGTCAGGTCCAGGTGTAACGGCGTCACCGAAACATAGCCATGTTGTACGGCATGAAAATCGGTACCCTCAAGGTCCTGAAAATCAAGATCTCCGGCACCGATCCAGTAATAGGTTCGTCCGCGGGGGTCGATATTTTCGATCACGGCATCTTCGTAGATTCGCTTGCCCTGCCTGGTCAGGCGTACTCCCAGGGGCTTGCTGGGTGGGACATTGACGTTGATGAAGGTGTCAGCAGGCATGCCATGTTCTGTTACGGTCCGTGCCAACTGCTCGGCAACCCCGGCGGCATCGGCAAAGTCTGTATAACTGAAGCTTTTGGAGGAAAGTGACACAGCAATAGCCGGAACACCCATCAGGGTCGCCTCCATCGCTGCAGCAACAGTGCCTGAATAGGTCAGGTCGTCTCCCATGTTGCCCCCCTTGTTGATTCCCGAAATGACCAGATCCGGCTTTTCTTTGAGGATGCCGTGGATTCCAAGGTTGACCGCATCGGTCGGTGTCCCGCTCACAGCCCAGCGATCCGCAAGAATCTCTTCAGCGCGCAGGGGTGCATGCAGGGTCAGGGCATGACCGATGGCGCTTCTTTCCCGGTCGGGCGCGACAACGACGATCCGTCCAAGCGATTGCAAGCGATCAGCCAGGGCTTGCAAGCCAGCGGAATGAATCCCGTCGTCATTCGTCAGTAAGATCAGCACGGAGTTATTTCAGGCAGAGAGTCAATGGGGAACAAATATCTCAAGGCACAATTTTCAGGCTTTTTTTCAGTTGCAGGATATCTTCGCGAATCTCCTTGAGCAGCTTCAGGTCGACGGACCCGGACAGAGGAAGAGCAAGCTGGTCATCCTTAGCAGACGTCTTTACCGTGGATTTTTTGACCGGTTCAGCGACCTTGCGATCGGGCTTCTCACGCAGTTTCTTACGTGCACCAGCGATGGTAAAGCCCTGGTTGTAAAGGAGGTCCTTCAGATGCAGGATCAGTTCTACATCCCGCTTGCGATAGAGCCGTTGGTTGCTACGACTCTTGTTTGGTCGTATAGCTTTAAACTCAGTCTCCCAGTAACGGAGGACATGTGTTTTAACGCCGGTGAATTTGGCAACTTCACCGATCTTGTAATAAAGTTTGTCGGGAATCTGAAAGTCCATGCGCCGAAACCCTGGAGATGGCGGAGCGGACGTGCTCTATCCCTCCGAGTCGTTTAATGATGCCTTGAGCACCTGGCTCGGCTTGAAGGTCAGAATGCGTCGGGAAGATATTTCTATCTCTTCCCCTGTCTGTGGGTTACGACCACGACGAGTCGCCTTGTCCTTGACGACAAAGTTACCGAAACCGGCTATCTTGATCTTGTCGCCCCCCTCAAGTGTGTTCTTCATGATGTCGAAAACCATTTCGACGATCTCGGCGGACTCCTTTTTGGAGAAGCCGGTTTTCAGATAAACATTTTCGACAAGGTCCGCCTTAGTCATGAATATCCACCTCCATTAGATATCTACGTGATTTTTCAGGTTTTTATACCACAGGCTGAAGAAAATACGCAACATTTTTTTAGCGCAGCTCGGCACTCAGTTCCTTTTCCATCGCTTTGACCAGTTTGCCATGCAGATTCTGGATCAATTCGTCGGTCAATGTTCTGTCTAGAGCCCGGTAGCTGGCACGGATCGCCAGGCTTTTCTTGCCTTGCGGGATCCCCTCGCCGGAATAGACATCAAACAGCTCGATTTTTTCTAGGTCCTTGATTTTGACCCGGCCGAGAACCGTAAGGACCTGTTGGGCGGAAATCTCCGTATCAACCAGAAAGGCAGAGTCACGCTGTACATCCGGGTAGCGTGACAATGGCTGGAACTGGATCTTGCCGCCGCCGATTTCAAACAGGGCCTCGACATCCAGATCGCAGAGGATTACCGATGAACCAAGATCGAATTCGAACAGGACTTCAGGGTGCAGTTCACCGAGTGTGCCGAGCAGGCGGTCACCACAATACAGGGCACACGATTTGCCCGGATGGTAATAAGTCTCGTCGCTCTGTTTATCCCAGGTCAGATCGGTCATCCTCAAGGAGCACAGGAGATCTTCAATAGCCCCCTTCATATCATAAAAATCGACTTTGGCGTCAGACTGTGCCCAGCCCAGCGGCTCACGGCGACCACAGAGGATTGCCGTCAGGCGCAGGCTCTCCTGCGGCAAATCATCACCATCAGAAGACCGGAAGACAGGACGGAGTTCAAACAGGGCGAGGTCTTCGCTGCGATAGGCAAGGTTGCGAGCCGCGGTTTCCAGTAGGCTCGGTACCAGGGTGGTGCGCATAACGGCCTGATCCTCCGCCAAAGGATTCAGGATCTGGACATTCTGCCGTCGTGGGTCATTTTCACCAAGGCCGATTCTGTCGAGGCAACCGGCATTGAAAAAAGAATAGTTGATCACCTCGGAGTAACCCAGGCTTGTCATCTGGTCGCGGATCTTTCGCTCCAGCGACAGATGAGCAGGCAATTGCTGACAGGTCAGGCTGCTGACCGGCATCGTCACCGGGATTAGGTCGTAGCCAACGAGACGGGCGACTTCCTCAATCAGATCGATTTCACGTTCGAGGTCGGGTCGAAAATTTGGTATTTCAACGATCAGGGCACCATCACCTGGCTCGCATTTCAGACCGATTGCAGCGAGCTTGTCACTGATATCGCCAATCCCAAGATCCAGCCCCAGCACCTCGCTTGTGCGAGCAGCCGTTATCGTAACCGTGCGTCTGGCAATTTGTTCCGGGTAAATATCAACGGCGCCTGAGGCAACCGATCCACCTGCAAGTTCCGCGATCAGGGACGCAGCACGATCCAACGCCAGCGGGACCATGTCAACATCAGTGCCGCGCTCAAAGCGGTGCGAAGATTCCGTATGCAGGCCGAGACGTTTACTGGTGCGGCGAATTGCTACGGGATTAAAATAGGCACTTTCTAGTAAAATATCTTTGGTGTCGTCCTGAACTTCTGAATCCAGGCCGCCCATGACTCCGGCCAGAGCGACCGGGCCAACACCATCACAGATAACCAGGTCACTTGCTTCCAGGGTGCGTTCCTGCCCATCCAGCGTCGTGAACTTGTCCCCTTGCCCTGCCCTGCGCACCACGATCCGCTGCTCACGCAAGAGTTTGAAATCGAAGGCATGCAAAGGTTGTCCGAGTTCCATCATGACAAAGTTGGTGATATCGACCAC
>JAFDBW010000205.1 GCA_019313105.1 Deltaproteobacteria bacterium
CTGAGGCACCGACCGGACCCCAGAGATGCTCGGCGACAACCTTGCCGAAGTCGCTGCCCTTTAAAGAGAACCCGTTGACCTGGAAAATCATGTCACCAGGCATGATGCCTTTTTCCGCCGCTGGAGCATCTTTCAGCACATTCAAAACCACCAGGTCGCCATCAACCGTCGGCACAACCTGTAGTCCGATGCCGCCAAACACAACTTCTTCAGCGCACACAGACACGTCAAACCAGACAAAACCATTCATCAGGATTACGGTTACCAGGATCGTAATGAGTGAGGTACGGATCATGACTATTCGATCCAGGAGATGTCGCCACAGCCTTCGCGCAGCACTTCAATCCGGTCGTCGATCAGGCTGATCACGGTCGAAGGGTCACCATAGCGAATACCGCCATCAACCACCAGGTCAAGTGAACGACCCATAGTAGCCTGGATCTCCTCGGGATCGTGTAATGGTGATTCACCCGTCAGGTTGGCACTGGTGGTCACCAGTGGGTGACCGAGTTCGCGGACGATCGCCAGGGCAATCGGGTCGTCAGGAATTCGTATACCAACTGTTTTCTGCCGGGTGGTGAGGCTGTCGGGAACAATGCGCGTCGCATCGAGGACGAAGGTATAAGGGCCAGGCAGGTGGCGTTTCATGATCTTGAATGCAAAATTGCTGACGTGAGCATAATTGGCAGCATCGGAGAGATCGGCACAGATAAAAGAAAAGGGCTTTTTGGCTTCGCGTTGTTTGATCTGGTAGATATTTTTTACGCCACGCCGGTTGAAAATGTCGCAACCGATACCATACGTCGTATCGGTGGGATAAGCGATCACGCCACCCTGCTTAAGGGTTTCCACGACCCGGGTAATGAGCCTTACCTGAGGATTATCAGGATTGATGTGCAGCAACATAACCGACCCTCATCTCTTAACGACTTAAAGCCTACAGCTTACAGCTTATAGCGTTTTATAAAAGATATTTCAAGTCATCGATTTTTCGCAGGGCGGTATATACAGCGTCCAGCTGTGATCGATTCTGCACGGTGACCAGGGCACTGACACACTGGTATTTGCCTGCGGAACTTGGCCGTGACTTCGCTGCCTGACGCGAGACCGGAACCACCGTGGAAATGGCCTCCAGGACCTTGTTGAGGAACGTTTCGTCATCGTCACCAGGCCCGAAGGCCTTGAACTCGAAGTGGCAGGGGAATGCGAGCAGTTCCTCTTGTGATGTACCCTGGCTCATAGCTTGTGACTGAGGCCGGTGTGGCCGAAGCCACCAGAGTTGCGTCCGGTATCGTTCAAACCGTCCACCTCGATCAGCGCTGCCCGGGTGACCGGAGCAATAATCAACTGGGCGACGCGATCCCCGGGCATGATCTCAACAGCCTCATTGCCGTGATTGATAATGATAATGCCTATTTCGCCACGATAGTCGGCGTCAATCGTACCCGGCGAGTTGACCAGGGCAATACCTTTTTTCAGGGCCAGCCCGGAACGCGGCCGCACCTGGCCTTCATAACCTGGAGGGATCTCCATGGCCAGCCCGGTCGGTAGCAGGGTTCGCTCACCAGGTTCCAGGACAACCGGCTCATCGGCCACCGTACAAAGGTCCATTCCGGCAGCATGTTCTGTCATGTAACGGGGGACGATAGCATTCGGATGGAGTTTTTTTACTTTTACTTCAATCATCTTGACCTCGACAATGACAGCTTATCCAAGCAACATATCGGAATCCGGGAAATCCGCCGGATCAACTCTTCCGGCCACTTGTATGTTAAGAGTTTGATTGACGAACAGTCTGGCCGCCAGGCTCTGAACCGACTCCGCGGTGACGGCGTCGATCATATCCCGACTCTTCTCGAGACTGGTCCCAAGATCTCTCAGGAAGAGTTCATTTTTGGCCAGTCGGGTCATGCGGTTGTCGGTACTTTCCATGGACAGCAGCATGCTGCCTTTGAGAAAGTCCTTGGCACTCTGCAATTCATCAGGAGTCACCATGGCATGACGCATGCGGGTCATTTCGTCGAGAATCGTGCGCGTTACCAGGGGGGCTTCTTCTGCAGCGACCCCTGCATAGATAATGAAAGCCCCACTGTCCGAATGATTATGGTGATAGCTGTAGACCGAGTAGGCCAGACCAAGCTCTTCGCGAACTTTCTGGAACAGGCGGGAGCTCATATTGCCTCCCAGGATGGTATTCAGCAGGTATGTTGCATAACGGTCCGGATGGTTCTGCGGCAAGCCCTCGACCCCGAGGCAGACCTGAGCCTGTTCCAGTTCACGCCGGGTCACTTCTACTTTTCTTCCGACAACAGGAGTAATATCTTCCTGCTTCACGCCTGATACGGGCCTGTCACCAAAGGACGCCTCGACCAGTCTGACCAGCTGTTCGTGGTCGACGCAACCGGCGGCGACAACGCACAGGTTTTGACCAACATAACGGGCCTCCATAAACTCTAGCAACTGCTGCCGGTCTACGTCACCGACAGTGTCCTGGGTGCCGATGACCGGCATGCCGAGCGTGTGCCCGGCCCAGAAGGCATGGGTAAACTGGTCGTGGATCAGATCTTCGGGGCTATCCTCGATCATGGCGATCTCCTGCAGGATAACCCGTCGCTCTTTCTCTATGTCATCAGGACTGAATCTGGAGTGACAGATCATATCGCCGAGCAGGTCGACCGCCATCGGCAGTTTTTCAGCGAGAATCTTGACGAAATAACAGCTGAATTCACGGCTGGTAAAGCCATTGAGAAGACCACCTACCGAATCAACCTCGCGGGCAACAGATTGCGCGGTGCGCCGATCCGTGCCTTTGAAAAGCATGTGTTCGACAAAGTGGGAGATACCGTTCAGAGCAACAGGTTCATGACGCGAGCCATTGTTAACCCATACTCCGAGGGAAACAGAATGGCATCCGGGCACATCTTCGGAAAGCACCCGGATGCCATTATCGAGCATCGTACGTTGAGTCATTAACGCCTTGTCTGTTAGTCTTCGGACAGGGTCTGGCCGAGAGCTTCTTTACGCGACAGCTTGATCTTGCCCTGCTTGTCGATGCCGATGCATTTGACCAGCACCTGGTCGCCCTCGTTCAGGACATCGGTGACCGCACGAACACGTTCCTTGTCCAACTCGGAGATATGGACCAGGCCGTCGGTGCCGGGGAAGATTTCGACAAAGGCGCCGAACTCCATGATCTTGCGGACCGTACCTTTGTAGAGTTTGCCGACTTCAGCTTCCTGAATCAGGTCTCGGATCATCTTGATAGCGAGCTTGGCGGCTTCACCATCAGTCGATGCGATATGAATCGTACCATCATCCTGAATATCGATGGCACAGCCGGTCGCCTCGATCACTCCACGAACATTCTTGCCGCCAGAGCCGATAACGGTTCGGACCTGGTCGGATTTGACCTTGATGCTGGTGATGCGCGGTGCGTATTTGGACAGTTCTTCACGAGGTTTTTCAATACACTTGGCCATCTCGCCTAGAATATGAATACGGCCTTCTTTGGCTTGATCCAGCGCCTGCGTCATAATCTCCTTGGTAACGCCGGAGATCTTGATATCCATCTGCAGCGCAGTAATGCCAGCAGCAGAGCCTGTCACCTTGAAGTCCATGTCGCCGAGATGGTCCTCGTCGCCGAGGATGTCACTCAGGATTGCGACATCATCGCCTTCCTTGATCAGGCCCATGGCGATTCCTGCAATGGCTTCCTTGACCGGTACGCCAGCATCCATCAGCGAGAGCGATGCGCCGCAGACAGAGGCCATTGAAGACGAACCATTCGATTCGAGGACGTCCGAGACGATGCGGATCGTGTAGGGGAAGTCTTCATGCGCGGGCAATATCTGCGCGGCACTGCGCTCTGCGAGCATTCCATGGCCGATTTCTCGACGACCGGGAAAAAGACGCATGCTGGTTTCACCAACACAGAACGGCGGGAAGTTGTAGTGCAGCATGAATTTCTTGAACTCCATACCCTGCACATTGTCCATACGCTGTTCGTCCATCTTGGTTCCGAGAGTCGCGGCGACCAGAGCCTGGGTTTCACCGCGGGTAAAAAGAGCGCTACCGTGTGCACGGGGCAATATGCCTGTCTCGCAGGAGATCGGACGGATCGTGCTCATGTCACGACCGTCGATACGGACACGTTCTGTGGTGACCATCTGGCGAACGACGCGTTTCTCAATAGAGCCGAGAATGGAGCCGATTTCACCTTCGCGGCCTTCGTACTCTTCGGCA
>JAFDBW010000206.1 GCA_019313105.1 Deltaproteobacteria bacterium
AACCCGGTCATTTCGTCAATCGGGACTGAAAACGGCGGCCCATGGGTTTCGTGTTGATCATAGTCATAACTGATCAGTAAGGTTCGGCTGCCAGTCGGCATCAACCAGGCAAGATGTTGTGTATATCGATCACGTATCTCAGGCGGCAGGGCCACCAATGAGCCACGGTCGTATGCGGCCCGTACATCACCCAAATCATGGTCTTTCAGCAAGAAGAAATCACCACAGTAGAGTTAGTAGCCTCGGTCGAGATAACATGGCATCCCTACAGAGGTCGTCCACTCACCGTTTAAGTGATTTTCACTGATGAAGGCATCGACCGCCAGGCGGCTCAGTTCGATGCCCATGACATTCAGGCCCCGGCCATGCAGCCAGGCCAGATCGGGACTCTTGCCACAAAGGGGGACAAAGAATTGGTCTCCCGGGTGTACATGCAAATCATTGTAAAACCTCTGCAGGTAGTGATGCGGATTCTCTTTATGAAAACCGATGTCGCCGGTCTCCCATCGTCTGAGCCAGAATTTTTCGTCCATAGGCTTTTTCCCGCTACGATAGTCCGTAATTGACGCCCTGCATGACCAGCTTCGCAACCACCATATAGCGCAGCAACTTGCCGAGCGCAACCAGCAGGACAAAACGCCAGAAGCCGGTCTTCAACACCCCTCCAGCCAGGCAGAGCGGATCACCGAGAATCGGCACCCAGGAGAACAGCAGCGCCCAGCTGCCATAACGATTGAAATAACGTTCCCCTTTAAGATGGCTGTCATGACTGATGCGCAGCACACGCCGGACCAGGTAAGGCCCGCCCCACAAGCCGATGGCATAGGTCGTCAAGGCTCCCAGCGTATTGCCGACCGTCGCCACCGGCACCACGATTGACGGGTCGAAGTTGTTAACCAGCAGAACGGCCATTAACCACTCGCTGCCGAGCGGCACCAACGTGGCCGCCAGGAAGCTGAGCAGAAACAGTGCCGGATAACCATTTTCAAGCAGCCACGATTCCAATCGCGATCATTCCTTTAGCGGAAAAAATATGCCATGATAGACCATGCCGTCGGCTGCATTATCTTGACACGAGAACTCCATGAACCGAAACATTTTCATCATTATTATGCTCTTTTTTTTCAGCCTGCTGTTTGCCGGCTGCGATGCCGGGCCAAAGATAGCGCCGCTTGACCAGGATTCTGTGATCCTCGCCTTCGGTGACAGCCTGACCCGCGGGACCGGGGCTGCAAAGGAGCAATCCTACCCGGCGGCCCTGGGCCATATGCTCGGCCACAACATCATCAATCTCGGCATCCACGGCGAGGCGACCTCAAGGGGCCTCGAACGACTGCCCGCCGTGCTGGATGAATACAATCCCAGCCTGGTCCTGCTCTGCCATGGCGGCAATGACTTCCTGCGGCGCCACAACCAGGATGAGACGATTCGCAACCTCAGGAGCATGATCGGCCTAATCCGTGAAAAAGGTGCGGATGTCATCCTGATCGGCGTGCCGAAGCTCGGCTTCGGTCTTGGTGTACCAAAATTCTACGCGGCCATTGCAGAAGACAACCAGATCCCGTACGAGGGAGACATTTTGCTCGACCTGCTCGGTGACAATGACATGAAAAGCGACTCGATCCATCCCAACGCGACCGGTTATCGCCTGATGGCCAAGGCTGTTTACGACGTGATCGAGAAAGCACAAAGCAACTAAGGGGCACCTTGGCTGAGACAAAAGACATCTTCATCCCCTGCAGCCGCGAGGAGATGGCCCGGCGTGGCTGGGACGAGCTCGACGTGCTCTTTATCACCGGGGATGCCTATGTCGATCACCCATCATTCGGTACCCCCCTGCTGGCCCGCCTGCTCGAATCGGAGGGCTTCAGGGTCGGGATCATCGCCCAACCGGACTGGCGCGATGCCGAGGCCTTCAAAAGCATGGGCAGGCCAAGGCTGTTTGCTGCCATCTCTGCCGGGGCCATGGACTCGATGGTCAACCGTTACACCGCGGCGAAAAAAGTCCGCAACGATGATGCCTATACGCCGGGCGGGCGCGCCGGAGTCAGGCCGAATCGTGCGGTGATCGCGTACACGGCGGCAGTCAAGGGGGCCTTCAAGGGGCTGCCGACGATTATCGGCGGCATCGAGGCAAGCCTGCGTCGATTGGCCCATTATGATTACTGGGACAACAAGGTCAGGCGGTCGGTGCTGGTGGACAGCAAGGCCGACCTGCTGCTGTTCGGCATGGCGGAGGCGGCCATCTCCGCCCTGGCCAGACGGATGCATGCCAGCGAAGCCATCGCACAGATCACCGACATCCGCGGCACAGCATATATCGCCAAAGACTGCCCCGAAGCAGCCGTTGAACTGCCCTCATACGAAGCTGTCGCCGACAGCACCGAAGCCTACAACAGGGCGTTCAGGTTGGCCGCAGAACAGGCCAACCCGTACAGCGGCGGAGCTCTCGTGCAACCCCACGCCGGGCGCCTGGTCGTGATCAACCCGCCGGCCATGCCCCTCGCAGAGGAAGAGCTGGACCGGATCTACGCCCTGCCTTTCGTCAAGCAGCCGCACCCGATGTACAGCGAAACGATCCCGGCCTACGAACAGATTCGCTTCTCGATCACCAGTCACCGGGGCTGTTGCGGCGGCGGCGCCTTCTGCGCCATCACCCATCACCAGGGCAAGGAGATCCAGTCACGCTCGGTTAAATCGATCGAGGATGAGGTCGACCGGCTGAGTCATCATCCGGAATTTCGCGGCACGATCACTGACGTTGGCGGCCCGACCGCAAACATGTACGGCCTGCGCTGCAGCAACCCGGAGGCTCGCGCGGTCTGCAGGCGGGAAAGCTGTCTCTATCCCAGGATCTGCAAACATTTTGATACGCGGGACAACCAGGCGGTCACGCTGCTGCAGAAACTTCGCGAGAAACCGGTGATCAAGCACCTGTTCGTCGCCTCGGGGATACGTTTTGACCTGCTCGACAAGCAGCCGGATTACTTCGCAGACCTGCTACAGCATCATGTCGGTGGCCTGCTCAAAGTGGCCCCCGAATCAACCAGTCAACGGGTAACAAAAGTCATGCGCAAGCCTGGTCCGGACGTCTTCAAAGCCTTTCTGAAGAACTTTCGCCAGCAGAGCAGCAAGCACGGCAAGAGACAGGCCATTGTCCCGTACTTCATCAGCGCCCACCCCGGCTGCACCCTCGACGACATGATCGACGTTGCGCTGTTTCTCAAGGAGAACAACCTGCGCATTGAACAGGTCCAGGAGTTCACGCCGACCCCCGGCAGTCTGGCTACCTGCATCTATCACACCGGACGTGACCCTTATACGGGTGAAACCGTTCACGTGCCACGCGACCCCAGGGAAAGGCGCCTGCAAAAGGCCATGCTCCTCTATCACCTCCCCGAACAGCGCCAGGCGGTCCTGGAAGCCTTGCGGCGGACCGGTCGTGAAGCTGATTGCGCAAAGCTGCTCGGCGTCAGCAAAACATTTACCGCAACACCCGCCGATCCGAAGAAGACCTCACGCAAGGGAACAGTCCAACGCAAACGGGGGACACACAAACCAGCCCGCTAATAGACTGCAGACAGCAACACCCTGGAAAGCATGTGCCGTCCAGGGTGTTGCTTGATTTTGAAGATTATGTGGCCACGCGGGCCGTAACAGTTATCTGCTTGCTGCAGCAGCCGGGTTCGCCGGACGACCGGAGAAGCGACGACGGTTGTTCTTCGTCCGACCCGGGTTCGAATTCCCTCCGGGCTGTTTGGCCCGGTGCGGCTGTGCGCCGGCGGGAGAGCTGTCCTGGTCAATCGCGAAGCCTTCGATGTTGCGGCGTTCGATAGGACGGCCGAGAGCTTTTTCCAGCGCTCTCTCCATCGCCCGGTCAGCAGCCGTCAACATCGTGAAGGCATCGCCGGTTCGGGTTGCGCGCCCGGTCCGGCCGATGCGGTGGATGTAGGCGTCGGTGGTATTCGGCATATCATAGTTGATGACATGTGAAACCTGGCTGACGTCGATGCCGCGCGCGGCGATGTCGGTCGCGACCAGGATCTGGTGGCGGCCATCACGAAAGCCATCAAGGGCAGCCTGCCGACGGTTCTGCGACAGGTTGCCCTGCAGCGAGGCGGCACGGTAGCCGGTCTTGGCGAGCTTCTCGCCAAGGCGCTTGGCGCGATGCTTGGTACGGGTAAACACCAGCACCGAGCCGGTCCCGGTATTTTTCAAGAGAGAGAATAACAGGTCCGTTTTACGGGCCTCTTGTACCGGATACAGTGCATGGCTGACGGTTGCCGCAGGGGCAACGAGATCAACCTGGACGGTTTCCGGGTTGCGCAGGACCTCCTTGGCCAGGTTGCGTATTTCCTGCGGCATGGTCGCCGAGAACAACAGGGTCTGGCGTTGGCTGGGCAGCTGCTTGAGCAGCCTACGGATGTCCGGCAGAAAGCCCATGTCGAACATCTGGTCCGCCTCGTCGAGGACCAGTACCTCGAGGCGGCTCAGGTCGATGGTTTTCTGATTGAGATGATCAAGCAGGCGACCGGGGCAGGCGATGACGATTTCGACGCCCTTTTTCAGGCGGGCGATCTGCGGGTTGATCCCCACACCGCCGTAAACCGTTATGCTGCGCAAACCGGTGTTGCGGCCCAGATCGCCGATTGCTGCATGGATCTGTTCGGCCAGCTCGCGGGTTGGCGCGACAACCAGGGCGCGCACGTAGCCGCGGCCGCCATTCATGAGGCGATGCAGGATCGGCAGTGCGAAAGCGGCCGTCTTGCCGGTGCCGGTCTGGGCCAGGCCCATCACATCACGACCGGCGAGAACCGGCGGGATGGCGCGAGCCTGGATCGGAGTCGGTGAAACATAACTGGCAGCCGCGACTCCGGCGGCAACCTTGGGATGGAAATTGAACTCTGTGAATTGCATATCTTCCTTTTACTTAAAACCCGTCGGGATTGAAGTGGACCGTGGCAGGTGAACAGGTCATCGTTGACGGGCTCAGGCGCTCTCTATAAAGTGTGGCGCACAAAAAACGCCCCGAAACAGTCCGGGGCGTACGATAACTACGTTATAATCCTGGAACAGCATTCTGTTGCCGGTGGAACCATCAGAAGAATCGGCAACACTTGCGGAACAGTAACAGGGATGCGGCATGAATGTCAAGTAAACCCTTACATATACGGTCGGAATTCGACCACACGCTCGCAGATCAGCACCGAACAGGCTTGCATCCGGGACAAGGCTTGCATATCCTGAACAAGATAAATCGTGATCAATACAACCCTTTAACCTCTCCCCTGTGACTTTAGGACAACAGCATGGAACTCGACCTGACCCTGACGGAGACTAGGGTGCTCGGCTGCCTGGTGGAGAAAGACCTCGCCACTCCCGAGTACTATCCTCTGACGCTCAACGCCCTGACCAACGCCTGCAACCAGAAATCCAACCGCGACCCGCTTATGCAGCTGGAAGACACCGACGTGGTCCGGGCTCTCGACAACCTCAGGCGCAAGCAGCTGGCCCACCAGTCAGCAGAAGGCGTGCGGGCCGCGAAATACTGCCATAACCTGGATGGCCTGTTGCGACTCGACCCTGAAGAACAGGCGATCCTCGCCGAGCTGCTGCTGCGTGGCCCGCAGACCGTCGGTAAACTGCGCAACCGTGCCGAACGGATGTGTGCCGTGGGCGACCTGCAGGCGGTCGAAGAATTGTTGCAAAACCTTGCCGAACGGGAGACACCACTGGTCATGCGCCTACCCCGCCAGCCGGGGCGCAAGGAACACCGGTACGCGCACCTGCTGGCCGGGGTACCGGACATCGAGCAGATATCAACAATTCCTGAAGCCGCACGGATTCAGGTCCAGCCAGACGATGACAGGGTCTCCCGACTCGAGGCAGAGGTTGTTGAACTCCGCGATGGGCTGGAAGAGCTCCGCAGGCAGGTTGCTGAATTCAAGT
>JAFDBW010000207.1 GCA_019313105.1 Deltaproteobacteria bacterium
CCCGGTGGCAGAATGCCTGACATATTACAAAAGGCCACACATTTCCAGGTGGCCATTTTTGTGTAGATTAAAAAGCCTCTCAAATATCTCGTTCAATAATAAGCTGATTTTCCTCTCGCAACCTGTAATTTAAAAGAACAATGCCGTTGTTGCGACTGCCGTGCCTTCCCTCTCCACGGGTAGAGCATGAAAAGTCATGAGCCTTAGTTTGCACCTTCTCCAGACGGGATAAGCAGAATCGTTGGCCCGTCGCCGAGATAGGCGTCATCGGTGGGCTGAAGCTTGTTCACCTTCATCAGTGAGTGCAGTGAGTCGACGTACTCCTGACCGCGTTCGGAGTATTTGGTCAAGGTGTTTGCAAGCTCCCATCCGGTCACCTTCGAGCCTGCATTGCGGAGTTCGGCCCGTCGTGCCCGCAGCCCTTTGTATGCTTGGTGCGTGTTCAGGTTGTGCATGTAGGCGATAACTGATTGCAGTGGTGTCTCGTAGGCGGCGATCTTGTAGTTACCGAGCCCGGAGCGTTGCTGCAAGGGTGTCACACCTTTGTCGCCCCAGGTCCACATGCCGAACAGGGCATTTCCCTCTACAGCGAAACGGGAGGAACCCCAGCCACTCTCCTCGGCGGCCTGCGCCAACACCAGGGACGGAGGCAGGGTGTCGATGCGACGAAGCAGCTTGTCCTGCAGCGTACGATCGGCAAGGTCGGCCTCTCTTCCCTCGACCACTCTGTACGCATCGGCTGTTTCGCGCAGGAAGGTCTGGTCCTCGGTGCTGACTGCGACCCCTTTGCGCAGTTTGTCGATGATCTGGCTGACGCGGTCGCGGTCGGCCTGGATGAGCTCATTGGAGTGCAGAATCAGGGGGCCGAGGAGCCGGAAGAAGACCCGCTTCTTGGTCACCACATCAAGCTCTTTGGAGGTCTTGTCGCGCCAGCGCGGCGGGATGTTGGTGATATACAGCCTGGGCACCTCGCGTACACCTGCCTGCCACGCCTCAGGTGTGTATTTGAGTTCATTGATGAGTTGTTCGAGCTGTGCTCCGGAGTCGAACTTGAAGCGCTTTACCGGGCGGTCCGCAGAGACTCCAGGAGAGGGTGTTGCCGTTTTCTCAGCGCTGTCGCAGGAAGTCTGGAACCCGAGGGTCCCAACTAATGCAAACAATGCCACTGTTACACGCATCATTGATGTCATCATAAATGAATCCTCCTCTTGTCTCGTCCACTGCCGCTCATTAGTGATTTTCGTAGCCAAACGACATCTTAATCATTTTCTTTTGGTGACAGATTCGCCCCGTGGGGTCAGGCCAGTAAAATAGAGCAAGTAAGGATTTCGAAGTGGCTACGGGATTCGATTCAAGTTCATGAATACCATCACGATCAGACAGTTGATCGTTACGTAACCCAAAGGAAACGCCCAGCGACACACATAGTCGATCTTGTCACCAAAACTTTTGCTTCCCCTCCGATTTTGCTTTTCGACAACAAAGCTGATGACAACAGTGGCCGCTAACGTCAGGAAGGTTGCAATCATAAATGCATCCATCATCGTGAGATAGGGGATATTCGGGACGTTATCAAGCACAACGAAATAGTAGGCGACAACACTGAGAATACCGACCAGAGAGATATTGACTCGGCTGGAAATTGACTCCTCATCCATCCAGAAAACACACCAAGTAAGTGAAACTAATATCAACAATGGCAGAATAATGCTGAAAATGATGTGCCCCGGTCGCCTGCCAATATTGACATCGACCACCAACTCAGAGAGATATTGTTTATTGCCACCGAGGCGGATATATTCCGCTGTTCTTTCTCTTATTTCGATCCCTTGTTTCGTCCATTCAGCAATACCCTTATCCAGCAACCAGATTCCGGACATATTGGGGTCATGGATCAGCACGATCTCATTGCTCTGATAATTGTAGGGATGCAAATACAACTCGAGTCTCTGGTCATCGAAAGGAAATGTGCGGAGATCCATCGGCGTCTCGACCCGCGCCTGAAAGTACTCTGCGTAGACCATTGTCCCATCGGGGTAGGCGCCAATTGCCATGTGGTTCGTACTACGGTCACCAATCCCATTGGAGATCTTGATGTGTGGCCGCCAGCCTTGGTAAATCTCCTTTACGGCGAAATCACCCTGGTAAGCTCGAGCAGGCGCTCGTGCTAGAGTCTCTTCCGGCGTGCTATCAGCACCTCCAAGGTCAGCCGGATCATAAGCCTGCCTTGGATCTGACCATTTGAGTACGATCGCACCTTCGAATGCGATTTCTTCGTTTGGCTCGTTGACATCCGTGATATCGATCAGGTGAAAACCTATGCGAACTTCGACCGGGCCATCAGCGGGCTTAGGTATCAATCGTAATACATCGCCTGGCTGTACCCCTGCATAACTGAGCGTGCTGATAGTTAACAGAAATCCTGCTAAAAAAACCATTTTAAATAACGGCATGATAGCTCCGGTGCGGGATCCATCCATCAGAAGAGAAAGTGCTTGTGGAATTCGAGTACTCTATCAGATGGATGCTGCTTTTCAAGAAAAGCGGGAAAAACATGCGTAATATACCGAAATGCGAAAATTTTTACATCCATGACTAATAACAAAAGCTGCTTATCGTGATCAGAGGGGACTAGTTCTTATCGCCCTCCAGATCAGTATTTACAATGAGCGGCCTTCCTGAGTTCGCTCTTTTCTTTGATCTATGGGCCAAGGTTTGTCAATACAGCTTCTCCGTTACCTGTTTTATTGACACAGTGAAACGACGCGATAGTATTAACTAAGGCTAATCGAAGGGGGGTGTTCTAGCAATTCTCTAAAGGCTAGGAGGAGTCAATGAAAAAATATAAGAATTTAGAACAAGTCGATTCTAATAAACCTATGTCTCGTAGGAAGTTCATTGCTTCAACCGGGATCGTTGCTGCTAGTGGCATACTCACAAGTAGTGCCCTCGCATCGATAGCAACGAAAAAAGAGGCTGCACCAACAACCGCACCGGCATTACCTTGGTCGTGGGTACAACTCGATCCCCAAGAGGCCGGAGAAAGAGCGTTCAGGAATTACCATGAGAAAGGGGGCTGAGGCACCGGTGCTTGGCTGGGGGTCCTCAGCCTTTTGAAAGAAAAAGTCGGTCATCCCTATACACTGCTTCCAGATGACATGATGCAGATTGCCGCTGGTGGTTATGCCGACCAGGGCACACTCTGCGGCTCCTTAGGAGCCTGTGCGAGCATCATCAATCTTGTAACAATGGATAAGGACAAAACCCACACGAAACTGGCGGCTGATCTCATTAATTGGTATGGTCAGCAATCATTCCCATCAACCAAGTTTGATGCAATCGCAACCTATAAAAAGCAGACTCAAACAACACCTAACTCTCCACTTTGCCATGTTTCAGTCTCCGGTTGGATGATGGAAACTGGAACAACCTATCCGGACAAGCAGCGTAAGGACCGTTGTGCCAAGGTCGCGGCCGAGGTTGCCTATCATACTGTCGAAATTCTAAACGCTTACGCTGATGGATCTTACAAGCCAATCGTAGCAAAACTCTCTGAAAGTACAGAAAGTTGTCTCACTTGCCATGGCGAGAGTGCCCATGACAATGCAAAAGGGCAAATGGATTGTCTGACTTGTCATGATGACCATACAAAGTAATTTTGCATGTTCTCGAAGTGCTAAAATCATTGACTTTGGGAGTAAGTTAACGTTGGTTTAAAATCAGTCACCGCAACAGTATTTACTAGGAGTGTCGCTGTAAGGGATGCTCCTTTTCCGTTTAAATATCCTCTCAGGAGAACCTCTCCATAGACCATGACACAAAGTTAATTCAATTCATCATCTTTCCAATATTTGGTTCCAGCAACGGTTGCCTGTAAAGCTATCCCTGCCTCTGTCATCGTATAAATCACAATATCTGAATCGATGGACCCTTGAGCACCTGCTTCACCACCTTTTTCTCCCGATTTTGCCGCGGCATCGGCACTGCCGCCAAATTCCCAACCCTCCTCGACAAATTTGTTATATGTTTCTTTGTTGCGGAACATGAAGACGACCCGGTAATCTTTGATTCCCAGTCCCGGCCCGATCCCAGCCGAATACATTTTCATATAGGTTTTTTTCCCGCCATTCTCAGCAACACCATAGCCACTTGCCGTGCTCAACAAAAACAAATTAGTGTTGATGCTATTGAAAACGGCATATCCTGCCATCGTTGAAATTTGTGCCTTGGCATTGGGTTTTTCTTGATAGAGTTCGGCGAGAGACTGGCTCTTCATATTGTCGACATAGGCTCTTTTCTCAGCCTGAGTGTTGCCTTTGGCTCCCATGCATGCGGTCACTAGAAAACCAACGAAAACCAAGGCAAAAATTTGCAGGGATTTCTTCATGCGGAGATGTCCTTTCAATCAATTGATGAGTTCTTTAATTCGCTCGCCTGATCTTTCTGTGGAATCCTCTTCTTTTAGCACTAGAAATTTAGCACTAATTATCGTGCGAGCAAGTCATCTTTTTACTGTTTATCCTCTCGCATTGCTTGGAC
>JAFDBW010000208.1 GCA_019313105.1 Deltaproteobacteria bacterium
ATCTCTCTGTTCAAAGATTCAACATCGAGGAGATAATCATCACTATCCAGATACTGCAAGATCTGTATTGCCTGGATTAACGGCTGCATGTGAACTTCCTGGAGCATGGAAAAAACAGGGAAAGAACCAATCAACCTAATATTCACTTCTATTGGATAAAGTATTTTTGTATCATCATCCAGAACGAAGTCTAAACCAAAATACCCTTTATAGCCTTCGTTATTTTGCAAGTAGATTCCGATCTTCTCTGCCGCATCATAGGCTTGTTTCTTGACACTGTCGGGGAAATCTGCACTTGTCCATTCGTTGCCGCAATAGACCCCTGTCCCCTTCCCTTGTTGAACAACTTCCGGAGCATCAATGATTTGGTGATATAAATCCGTATAAACGATGCCTTCCTTTGTACAACAAACCCCCATAACCGGAGATAATTTTCTGTTTACATACCTGGTTATCCTGATTTTTCCTTCTTCATTTTTCTTTTTTTGCTTGAGAAACTTTTCAGAAGAGATTGTTCTATAAAAATCTTCTCTAGAATTTATGATAAAAGTACCGGATCCACTATAAGAGGTTGGAAACTGGATGACTATTTTTTCTCCCAATGAATTTACAATCTCATTGTAGTCGAGGTCTTCCTGGAATCTAATCATGTATGGCGGGACAGGAAGGTTTATATCCTCAAGAATTTTATTGAAATAGACTTTATTATCACATTTCATTCTTACATTGTAATCACTGCCAACTATTGTCCAGTCGTATTCTTCAAAAGCTTTAACCAACCCCTCACTCATCCTGTAAACTAACAAAACGGGTTTTTTTTTAAAACTTTGCATATAATTAATTATTTGTTCATCTTTCAGAATAGAAATTGTCAGCCTGTTCTCATCCGTTCCGATTTGACTGTATAGTGAATTCATGTCCGGATAATCTTCACCTTTTATCTCACCCCTGATCCTGCCTTCCATGAAAAAAGAAATTTTGTGTTTTTTGGCAATAGACTCAACCTCCTTTGAATTCAGAAAAGCAAGGATTTGAAAATTATTGATGAAGTTTTCTATGCCGATTAATGTGCTATAGGGGTATTTATTCAGGGCGAAAAAAGGTCTTTCGATAGTCCTGTAGTAGTTTTTCAAAGAATCAAAATCTTTTATAACGTACTTTTTCATTAATCTACCACTGTTTGACATAAGTTAACATATAACACGGTCATTAAGACGTTTAATGTTTTGTAGGTTATATTTTTGCTAAATCTACAGAAACTGATGGGTTTTTTGGCCGGGATTTTAACTTTGTCGATAATGATGCAAGATACTTGGTTAGCCTTTTCAAAGATACGTTTCGAATAATTAGAATTTAGCGATTTTGAAGAAATCCTGAAACTTAATATTTTCTTTTTCGATTTGGGATCAACTCTAGCAATCAGGAGATTTTGCTCTTTTGCAACAAAAACCCCCCTCTGATAAGCCATTTTCCATGGGCTTTGTTGAGCGGATTTTTTAGAATGGATCGAACTATGACAGCGGCCATTTGTTCATTCTAAAGAATTTTCTGGGATATTCAGTTTTATCCAGCCGAAACCTGCTAAGCAACTTTCAGGTCAGTTAATCTTTCCTGATCGTATCCAACGTAATGCAGTGGAAACCACCACCGAATAATCTTCTGTGTCTTAACTGAACAGGAACAGGGGTAAATCCATTTTGCTCAAGAAGCCGGATTAACGGGATGTAATTACTGCTAACCATGACCTTTTTGGGGTCTATAGATAGAACATTCATATCAATATACTTACTCGCCAGTAGAGTTTGTTGGTGCTCAGGTTCTGGGGCAACAATTCTGTCCCATTTCTTCAGAAAATCAGGCAGATGCTCGTCTTTAAATTTTCTGGGATTGACCAGCAGAACACCTTCTCTTAGAGGTAGCATGGTTGAGTCTATATGGTTATCCACCATCCTGACAATATGGACATCATAGCCTTTCAAATGTCTTTTGAGCCATTGCGCACCCAGCAAATGATTCTCATTCGAACAGTTGATAACGATATCTTTATTAAATCTTAGACATTGTGCACCATCGAACAGGATTTCATAACCGATATCAAAATGATTGGCCTGCTTTTCATAGTGAACGCCTTTTTTCAGCTGATAGGATATATCAAATGAATTATCCAACAACATGGGTTTAGGTACTTGGGTCCACCTGGCCCCTTTTCTGAAGTAATCCATGAAGATTTCTTTTAGCAGGTCATTCTCAAAAAACCTGCTTCTGATTTGTGGTGGGGTTTCTATGATTTCATCACCAACAATAATGGCCTGATCTCTGATGTTCAAAGCAGGAACACAACCACTTTCCCAGTAGGGAGTTTTAAAGCGATGTATTTTATCTAACCGCTTCGGTCTTTTAACCGTTACGGATTCTTCTTCAAGTGTGCGGACCATTTCCGCAAGGTCCTCTTCGTGTTCATCAATATATTGCTTCTTTATTTCCCCTTTCCAGTTTTTACCTTTCTGGCTGTAAACATCATTGCCAAAGACGTCGCTCGTTAAACTATCATGAAAAAACAGCTTGAATGACAGCTCAAGACCCGGCAAATTAGACAGGAACGTGTTGCCGACAATGACTTCTTTTAATGTATCCCATTCATTATTACTATTTATCATGCAATACTCCAAAATAATCGTTTTTATCTTCTATGTATGTCTGCCTGGAATTAAAGCATCTTATCAGGCCTTAGAAATCAGAGCGGTATCTCTCTGGGTCGTTTCAAGAGGGCCCAGTACAAGTTATTGACCTGCCCCAGTTAACTGGGGCAGGTCATTCAACTTCGACAGCCCGGGTGTCACTCTACTGTCACACTTTTGGCGAGGTTGCGCGGCTGGTCGACATCGGTCCCCTTGAGGACGGCAATGTGATAAGCCAACAGCTGCATCGGAATCGATGTGAGCACCGGCATCAGGTCGTCGACGATCGGCGGCACAACCAGAACCGTTTCCGCTTTGTCAGCCAACCCGGTCGCTACTTTGTCGGTCACAGCGACGACGCGCCCGCCACGGGCCTGAACCTCCTCCATGTTCGCAGCCACCTTGTCCATCGTATCGTTATGCGGCGCGATCACCACGACCGGCAGCTGCTCGTCAATCAGGGCGATCGGACCGTGTTTCATCTCTCCGGCAGGATAACCTTCGGCATGGATATAGGAGATCTCCTTCAGCTTCAGCGCGCCCTCCAGGGCAATCGGGTACTGGTTGCCCCGCCCGAGGTAAAGGAAATCGTGCACATGCATCAGGCCGTGCGCAATCTCCTCGATCTGGGCATCCAGTTCCAGGCACTCCTCGACCTTGCGGGGCAGACTGACCAGCGCATCGAGCATGCCGCGACGGGTCTCCTGGTCGAGATTGCCGCGCAGGCGTCCGATATAGAGGGTGAAAAGGTAGAGGGCCACCAGCTGCGTGGTAAACGCCTTGGTCGAGGCCACGCCGATCTCCGGACCGGCGTGGGTGTAGATGACCCCGTCACTTTCCCGGGCAATCGATGATTCGACGACGTTGCAGATGGCCAGGACCTTGCCGCCTTTGCCGTGGGCTTCGCGCAGGGCCGCGAGCGTGTCAGCCGTTTCGCCGCTCTGGCTGATCACCAGGGTAAGGGTCTGTTCCGTCACCAGCGGGTTGCGATAACGGAACTCGCTGGCGATATCGACTTCGACCGGAATCCGGGCATGCTTTTCCAGCAGGAACTTGCCAACCAGGGCCGCGTGCCACGACGTGCCGCATGCGATGATATAGATCCGGTCCAGGGCGCAGAGGAAATCGTCTTCGAGGCCCAGGTCTTCGAGGAAGACCTCGGCTTGCTCTTCCCGGATTCGGCCGGCAATCGTATCGGCGATCGCCCTCGGCTGCTCGTGAATCTCCTTGAGCATGAAGTGCCGGTAACCGTCCTTTTCGGCCATGACCGGGCTCCAGGTAATGGTCTTCGGCGTCTTTTCGACCGGAGTCCCGTCAAGTGTTGTGATCGCCATGCTCTGCTTGGTAAAAACCACCAGTTCGCCATCCTCAAGGAAAATCATCTCCTTGGTGTGTGACAGCATGGCCGGGATGTCCGAGGCGACAAAATATTCGCCCTGCCCCTGCCCGACCACCAAAGGCGAACCCAGCTTGGCGGCGATCAACCTGTCCGGTTCCTTGTCACAGAGGATCGCCACGGCGTAGGCACCGCGCACTTCGCCGAGCGCCATGCGCACGGCTGCCTCGAAATCCCCACACGCCTTGAAGTGTTCCTCGACCAGGTGAGCGATAATCTCGGTGTCGGTATCGGAGCTGAAAGTGTGGCCCTGTTCGCGCAGGCGGCTTTTCAGAGCAAGGTAATTCTCGATAATGCCGTTGTGGACCACCACGAAACCACCGGCATTGTGCGGATGGGCATTGATCTCCGAAGGTCGTCCATGGGTCGCCCAACGGGTGTGGCCGATGCCGGTTTGACCGAACAGCGGGTGGGCCTGGAGATTTTTTTCCAGGTTGATCAGCTTGCCTTCAGCACGGCTGATATTGACTTTGCCCTGGCTGAGGGTCGCAATCCCGGCTGAATCGTAACCGCGGTATTCAAGTCGCTTCAATCCGTCAAGCACGATGGGGGTTGCTTCCTGGGGGCCGATATAACCGATGATGCCGCACATAGAGACCTCGATATGTAAATGATTCAAGTTCTTTTGAAATGATAATTTAACGCAAAGGCGCAAAGGCGCAAAGAAAGTCAAAAACTGCTGGGGTCAACCCACTAAGCCTTTCTTCTTCTCTTGACGTCTTTGCGCCTTGAGTGAGCAGGCGGACGGGCGTTAGAAAATCCGTTACTCCCAAGCCAGCTCTTTTGCCCCACGATTACTTCTTGCCCGTCTTCTGCTTCTGACGGTTCTTCTCCGCCCAACCTTCGATATTCTTCTGTTCGGAGCGGGAAATCGCCAGGGCGTCGGCCGGGACATCCCTGGTAATCGTCGAGCCGGCGCCGATCAGGCTGCCGCGGCCAATGGTCACCGGCGCAATAAATTGCACGTCGCTACCGACAAACACATCGTCCGCGATCGTGGTCTGGTGCTTGTTGAAACCATCATAATTGCAGGTGATGGTGCCGCAGCCAATATTGACGTTTTTACCGAGCGACGCGTCGCCGATGTAGGTCAGGTGGCTGG
>JAFDBW010000209.1 GCA_019313105.1 Deltaproteobacteria bacterium
TATTCCGACGGTTAAGAACGTTCACCGTTCAACGTTCCAACGTTCCAACGTTTCAGCGCTCAACGTCCTCGCGAAGGACCCGAGCGCGCCCCAGCAGGAGCTGCGTTTTGCGGACATCCCCTACGTGCTTATCGGCGGCCAGCAGTTCTTCGATCGCAGGGAGGTCAAGGACGCCATTGCCTACCTGCGTTTTATCGTCAACCCGTTTGACGAGGTCAACCTGCTGCGGATTCTCAACTATCCGCGCCGCGGCATCGGGCGCACCACCGCCGACCTGTTGATCCGCACCTCGATCTCCAGCCGGGAGCCGCTCTGGAAAGTGATTCGTTGTGCCAGCACAATTGGCATTATCAACAGCACAGCTGCCGTAGCCCTGGAAAAATTCGTCACCCTGATCGAAGAACACAAGCGCAGCTTACACGGCGACGGCCGCCTTGCCGCGGCGGCCAGGGAACTGTTTGCCGCAATCGGCTTCGAGGATGAACTGCGCCGCGAACCCGATTCACGCGAGAAGATTGAGCGTCGCATCGAGAACCTCCACGAGGTGATCAATGCGCTCGCCACCTACGAGGGGCGTAATGGCAAGCCGACTCTCTCCGGGTTCCTGGAAAAAGTCGCCCTGCTCGATCGTGACGAGCCAGGCTCGGACAGCAAGGAGAAAAAGCTGGCCCAGGACGCGGTGGTGCTGATGAGCCTGCATTCAAGCAAGGGGCTGGAGTTTCCCCACGTCTTCATTCCCGGCTTCGAAGAGGGGTTCCTGCCGCACAGAAAATCGGTCTCGGAAACCTTCGACGTCGACGAGGAGCGTCGGCTCTGCTATGTCGGCATCACCCGGGCCCGGCAGAAACTGACGATTTTGCATGCCGATGGACGCATGAAGTACGGCAAGACCGAACCGCGCGAACCGAGTCGCTTCCTGGACGAAATTCCCGAAACGGTGCGCCAGGACGAAGCACGTGTCGGATTTCACCTTACCGAAGGTGACGAAAATGTCAGCCTGTCGGATATGCTTGCCAAACTGATGGGAGAAACTGCAGAATAGGGCGGCCCGCTTTGGGCTGTAAGGAACGTCAAACTCTTAAAGTTGACGGTTTAAGCTGACCACCATCATTGCAAGGGGTTTTTTATGATTCTGACCAACGTCGGCAGCGTGCCCGGCAAGAAGATAGTTGAACATTTCGGCATCGTCCAGGGCAGCACTGTACGTGCCAAGCATCTTGGTCGCGATATGATGGCCGGGTTGAAGAACCTGGTTGGTGGTGAATTGAAGGGTTACACCGAGCTGCTCCAGGAGTCGCGGCAGGAAGCAATGGACCGGATGGCCGAGCAGGCCCGGCAGCTTGGCGGCAACGCGGTCATCAATATCCGTTTTGCCACGTCCTCGGTGGCCCAGGGTGCCGCCGAACTCTTCGCTTACGGCACTGCGGTGCGGGTCGAATAGGCGCAGACCATGCTGGAGACCATTTTCAGATATCCCGACCTTTCGCTCTTTCTGGCCTTGATGGTAATCGGCTATAGCTGCGGCACCATTGCCGAGAAGCGCCACTACAAATCGATCATCAAACGCGAGCAAGAGCTGGTCGAGCTGATGGTCGTCAATGCCGAGGGGCGCTTCGCCGAGGGTGCCGTCAGGACCTCCTTCCTGGTCAATGGCAGCACGGTGGTGTCCAACGACTACTTCAAGCGGCTGCTGGCGATCCTGCGCAACATCTTCGGTGGCCGGGTCAAGGTCTACGAGTCGTTGATCGACCGCGCCCGCCGGGAGGCGATCCTACGCATGAAGGAGGAAGCCCGTACCAGGGGGGCGCACATGATTGTCAATCTGCGCCTGGAGACCTCGACGATCGGTCGTTCGGCAAATAAGAAGAAGAGCATCGGCAGCATTGAAACCCTTGCCTACGGCACCGCAGTGGTCATGAACCGACCGTGAAATTTACTCCCAAGCACATCGAAGGCAATGTCAACGTCTCAAAGACCCATCCTCTGGCGGAACTCGGCTGGCTGGTCGGCGGGTTGGTGCTGCTGGCCCTGATTTTTTACCTGTCGCTCGGCGTGAGCACCGATATCGCCGTGGCAAAGATCCCGGTGAGTGCGGAAGTCTGGCTCGGTGAGCATTTTATCGGGCGCATGGATGCGCTTGAAAATGAGTCTCTGCAGCGGCTCCTCCAACCTTTACTCGACAGCCTGCCTGCCGATTCCCCGCTTCACGAATACCGTTTCCAGGCACAGGTGGTCGAAAACGAGCAGACCAATGCCCTGGCCCTGCCGGGGGGGCACATCGTGGTTTTTTCCGGCCTGCTCAAACAGGCCGAATCGGAGAATGAGGTGGCGATGGTGCTGGCCCATGAGCTGGGTCACTATGCCCATCGCGACCACCTGCGTCGCCTGGGTCGCGGACTCGGCCTGACCGTGGCGGCGATCATCCTGTTCGGTCAGGACAGCGCGGCCAGCGACCTTGCCAGTAAATTCTTCCTGGTCAGTGAAAGCCACTACTCCCGCGAGCAGGAGTCGGCTGCCGATCGCTTCGGTCTTGAGCTGCTGGTGGCCGGTTACGGTCACGCCGGCGGCGCCACCGACTTTTTCGCACGGGTCGGCAAAGGTGCCGGCAGCCGGATCCCTTACCTGCTGGCATCGCACCCGCATCCGGACGACCGGGTCAAGGAATTGCAGGAGCTGATTGCAGCGCGGGGCTACCGGGTTGATGCCGTCATACCTCTCGGCCAGGACCTGCGGAAAGGCTTGCCGCTCAGCAAGGAATCTCCCGACAAAGAGCCCGCATCAGTGGAAGACAGGCAAACTTCGCGGCTTTGAAGCACTGATAACTACACGCTTTAAAGTCCGGCCTAATAATCAAGAAAATCTTTTGTTTTCCACCAAGGCACCAAGACACGGAGCAAATTTTTGAGTTTTCTTGAAAACAATAATGTTGTGCGATGGGAAATATCGATCTTTACCCTGTAAAATAAACAGCTTTGTGCCTTAGTGCCCTGGGGACTAAGCTTTTTTTGGGTTATAGGGCTGTTAAAGTCGACCCGTGCTGCTTTTAAGTTGAAATCATCGCCTGTTCTGGCAAAGTAAAGATATCATGCATGACTTCACAGACCAGTTGCCGCTCGGCAAAACCACCGTTTACAAGTCGGAGTACGACCCCGGCCTGCTCTGTCCGGTGCCGCGCAAGCTTAAGCGCGACGAGCTCGGATTGTCCGATCCGCTGCCGTTTCACGGCGTCGATATCTGGAACGCCTACGAAATGTCATGGCTGACCAGGAAGGGCAAACCGGTGGTGGCGATGGGTGAGTTCCGCATCCCTTGCGAATCACCTTTCCTGATCGAATCAAAATCCTTCAAACTCTATCTCAACTCATTCAACCAGACCCGTTTCGATGATTTCGAGACGGTGCGCGCGCTGCTCAGCCAGGACCTGACCGGAGCTGCCGGTTGGCCGGTGGATGTTCGACTGATCGGTCCGGAGGAGTTTGCCAACGAAGAATTTTCCCTCCTGCCGGGCGAGTGCCTCGATCATCTCGATATTGCCATAGAAAGCTATTCCCTGGAGGCCGGTCTGCTCGAGGGGGCTGCAGACCCGAGGCAACAGGTCAGCGAAGCCCTGTACAGCCACCTGCTGAAAAGCAACTGCCTGGTGACCGACCAGCCGGACTGGGGCAGCGTCCTGATTTACTACCAGGGGGGCAAGATCGACCGTGAAGCGCTGCTGCGCTACCTGGTTTCCTTCCGCCAGCACAACGAGTTCCACGAGCAGTGCGTCGAGCGCATTTACTGCGACCTGATGCGTTTCTGCCAGCCGCAGAAGCTCACCGTCTATGCCCGCTACACCCGACGCGGTGGTCTCGATATCAACCCCTGGCGCAGCAACTTCGAGTTCGAAATGGAGAATATCCGCCTGGCGAGGCAGTAGCGTCTTCCCGTCTGTCAGCCGCTCCGGCAAAAAAATGCTTTAGAAACCCCCAGATAAGAAAAGATGAACACCGATAAGATCGCCAGCAATAAAGAGCGTTTTGCTTTTAACCTTATCTGAGTTTTTATGGTTTATCTGCGTCGATCCATGTTCATCAGTGGTTAACTGACCCGGTTCCAGTTTTTTTTGAAGATCAACCGGCTTTCCTGTAGAATACCCCGAAGTAAAACCTGCCATTGTGAGATTCTGCCCGTATGGACAAAGACAATCAGACAAATTTGACGCCCGATGAAATAGCCAGGGCGCTGCTGTTTGCACAGCAGGTTATTCCGGGAGCGGGGAACATTGCCCTGCGGTTTTTCCGCCAGCCCCTCGAGGTTGACAACAAGCTTGGTCAGGGCGGTTTCGATCCGGTGACCTCTGCCGACCGTGCTGTGGAAGCCTTCCTGCGCGAAGAGCTTGGCCGCCGGTTCCCCGACTTCGGAATCATCGGCGAAGAACAAGGTGTCACGCTCGGCAGCTCGGACGTCAACTGGGTGATCGATCCGATCGACGGCACCAAGGCGTTTATCAGCGGCTTCCCGACCTGGGGAATCCTGCTCGGGCTGCAACAGGGCGATCGTGCCCTGGCCGGGCTGATGTACCAGCCGGCGACCGGGGAACTCTTCTTTGGCAGTGCTGCCGGAGGTGCCCTGCGGCAACATGGCAAGACCGTCGCGCTGAAAACCCGGTCGACTGAACGTCTCGAGGATGCCACCCTGTACTGCACACACGAAAGCATGTTTATCGATCAAACCCACCTCGCAGCCTTCCGCCGCATCGCGGCCAAAGCGCGCCTGCAGCGCTTCGGCGGCGACTGCTATGCCTATTGCATGCTGGCGCTCGGTCAGATCGACCTGGTGGTGGAGGATACCCTGCAGCCATATGATATCGTGCCCCTGATCCCGATCATCGAAGCGGCCGGCGGCGTGGTTACCGATGCCCGGGGCAAGAGCCCGGTGGCCGGCGGATTTGTGGTTGCCGCGGCCAGTCGTCAACTACATGAAGAAGCAATGTCGCTGCTCTAGCCTGTGGAGGAAAAGAGATGACCATGGTCAAGACCGCCAGCTTTGAATCGCTGATCGAGCTGGCCAAGGAAAACCCGGAGGGCGGGTACACTTTCATACTCGATGGCGAATCGTACCAGATTAACGATGTCCTGGAAATTTCCAAGATTGCGACGGAGCATGGCTACATCGTGATCTACTGAAAGAAGACGTAGCAAAAAACAATGACAAAGGGCTGCCAATCGGCAGCCCTTTATTTTCCCACTAAAACTGTAAATCCACAAAAATTATAACCCGCTGGCATCCAGCGACGATTCGATTTCCAGTGAGCGGAGTTTGAGCACCATCTTGCGGCGCACGGCGGTAGGGATTTCGACGTGCAGGCACCGGGAGCCCGGATTGAGTTTTTTCAGGGCGATACGCTGCAGGGCGTTTGCTCCGGCGCCGGGAATCCAGCGCAGGTCCTCCTTGGGCAGGAAGGCGCGTTCCTCTCCGTCAAGCAGGCTGTCGATATCGGTCTTCGGGTTGACCTGGAAACCGAGCAGCTGCATGCGGCCGAGCAGTGCAAAGTTGTAGCAGAGGTGAGCCCCGGCACAGAACTGCACGTACATTTCGTCGGAGAGTTCCCTGACCAGGTTCAACCCTTCATGCAGGAGATCGTTCGGCTGTAAAAATAGGACCCCTTCTTCCTTGAGGAAAGAACCGACTTCGTTCGGGTCCAGGTAGGGTGGCAGACCGCCGAGGCCAACCACGACCCGCCGGTCTTCGCTGAAGGTTCCGACGCAGCCGTGTACATCGATAACCAGGTCCGGCAGCTCCATGCCCAGTTCGGCGATGAAATGCGGCAGCCCTTCTTCGAGTTTATAGCAGCAGGGGTGGCCATGTTCATCGATATACGGATAGATGACGTCGATGTTGCTTGGGTTGAGCGGGACGCCCCAGGCCTCGAGTTGCCTGAGATTCTCGTCAGTCAGGGGCTCACGACCGGCAAAACCGAGATTGATCAGTGCCGAGCCGCTCTTGCCGGTGCGCAGAAAGTAGAGGGCCACTTCCATGGTATGCGGATCGTAGGGACCATGACTTGCTGTGATCAGTGGCGATCGACGACGGACATCGTTTTGCCGATGGCGCAACAGCAATGCCCCGCCAGCCGCATCCGGCAGGTAACGCCCTTCGAATTCCGGCAGGGATTTCCCGCACGGGTGCCATCCACAGTCTTCGGTTGGTACGGCGGAGAAAAACTTCTCAAGAACCGCCTCGCGCCATGCCGCGACAAAGCGCAGGCAACGGTCGGGCAGGCGGTAATAGATGGCATAATGAAGGGTGTCGAGATAGATGCGGGCACACAGGCGCTTGAGAAGCTCCCGGTTGTAATTGTTCTGCGTCGACTTCAACAGGCGCTCGGTAATCTCTTCCATGGCCGCAAAATGTTCGTCACCCGGCATATCATCGAGCAGTTCAACCCGCTTGAGATGGCTGTAGTCCTCTTTGCCGATCTCTACCTCCAGACGATTAAGGTGGCGCTTGAAGGGAACGGCCTCATCGACTTCAAACTGGCTGAGAAAAAGCGGGGATATGTTAGGGCGATCGGTTTTCATGACCTCTCCAGAGAAATTTCGCAGATTCGGCCTTTAATCTTAACACGGCTTGCACGAATTTCCCTGAAGTCACTGTAAGGAACCTGCCGTGCAGATTTTATTTGAGAATCCGGCCGAACGAGAAAAAAATACCGATACAGCACAGTGCCGAGAAAGTCAGCAGGGCGGTCCGCATGCTGTCGAGGAAGAGTCCCTGGGTTTGCAGCGTGACGGCCTGGCCGCCCATGAAGATGGAGAAGATAATGGTGATGACGGTCATGCTGGCCATCATGCCCAAGGTGCGCATGGTGCTGTTGAGCCCGGAGGCGACACCGAGGTAGCGGGTCGGGATGCTGCCCATGATGACACTGATATTCGGCGACGAGAAGAGCGCGAAACCGAGGCCGAGAGTCACCAGGGTCCCCAGGACTAGGGTCATCGGCGAGGCCGCGGTGATGGTCGCGGCAATGCCGAGACCGGTTGCGCAGAGGCCCATTCCGATGGTTGCAACCGCCGGTGCGGAAAAACGGTCGGCAAGTCGGCCGCACAAGGGTGAAAAGATCGCCTGGATGATCGGCTGGAGAATCAGGATGGTTCCGGCTTCGCGCGGGTTAAGCCCTTTGACGTATTGCAGGTAGAGGCTCAGGAAAAAAGTGACGCCGAAGGTCGCCGCATAGTTGAGCAGGGCGGCCAGGTTGGAGAAGGCGAAGACGCGATTGTTGCGCAGCAGGTTGACATTGAGGACCGGGTACTCGGTGCGCGCTTCCAGAATCAGGAAGTGAACCAGGCCTGCCGCTCCTCCCGCCGTCAGGGCCCAGGCCCACCATCCCTGGTCGAGATTGGACGCTCCGGTGATCAGCATCAGAATGGCCGCGGCGTACACCAGGCTGCCACGCCAGTCGAAGGGCTCGCCGCGGGACTCCGCCCATTCGCCGCGCAGCTTGGCACAACTGGTGGCAAAGGTGATCGCTCCGAGCGGTACGGCCAGGTAGAAGATCGACCGCCAACCAAACGCGGTGACCAGGGCGCCGCCGATGAAAGGGCCGCAGGAAATGCCGGCATAGACGCTGGCGACAGCGATGCCAAGGGCCTTGCCGCGTTCTTCTGGCGGGAACACCGAGACAACGATGGCGAAGGTGGTCGCCATGACCATCGAGCCACCCATCCCTTGCAGAAAGCGCATGACGATCATTGACTCGATCGACCAGGCCTGGGAGAGCAGCCCGCCGGCGACGGTGAAAGCGACGATCCCGTACTGGAAGACCTTGCGGCGGCCATGGATGTCGCCCATGCGACCCATTGCCAGAAGGAAGATCGAGGCGGAGAGGACGTAGCTGGTTTCCACCAGCCCCAGCTGCATGGCACTGGCATTGAAGTCACGGCCGATTGCCGGCAATGCTACCCCGACCGCCGACATCATGAAGGGCATCAGGAAGTGGGCGGTGCAGACGACCATCAGCGTTGCGGTGCGGGAAACGTGCTGGGACATCAGGCCCTCGAGGCGCGAAATGTGAAGTGCGAAGCGCGTAAAAGCACAAATTTGTTTTTGCGGGCGCTGGTTTTTCTCACCTCGCGCCTCCCGCTTCGCACTTCATCAAAGATAAGTCCTGCCGCCAACGTAGGTCTTGGCGAAGAACTTATTCGAGAGTTTTTCGATGCGGACATTTTTGCCGGTGCGAGGGGCGTGAATGAATTCGCCGTTGCCGGCATACATGCCGACGTGAGTTACCCGCTTGCCCCCCTTGGTGGCAAAGAAGACCAGGTCGCCGGGACGCAGTTTCGACTTGGCTACCCACCTGCCGGCCTTGTACTGGCTGCGCGACACTCGCGGCAGGTTGAGGCCGTTGAGGCGGTAGGAAACCATGGTCAGACCGCTGCAGTCAAAACCGTTTTTGGCCGTCGTGCCGCCCCAGCGGTAGGGGATGCCGATGAAACGCCTGGCAGTCTTGACCAGTTCGCTGCGCAGATCGCCCTTGCCGGTCTTCTTGATCTGTGCCGCACTGTAGTCTTCCGGAAAGACAATAAAGAATGTGTCGATCAGCCCCTGTGCCTGAAGGCGCTCTGCCTCGCTGCGTGCCGGTTTGTAAGTCGCGTGGTTGCCGAAACGGACCTTGTAGAGGCCGGACTCATGACGGAAGTAGTAGGCATCGATGCCGCGGGATTCCAAAACCTGTTCCAGACGTACTGCGTTGTCGAGGTTGTTAAAGGCTCCGACCTGGATCGAGTAGCCCATCTTCTGCAGGCGGGCGTCTTGCTGCTGGTCGTCAGGGGCTTCGTCCAATAGTGCACCGATCGGATCGTCCACGACAGGCCTTGGCGTCTGATCCCTGATCGGTGTCGTTGGTGATGAACAAGCCGAGAGAAGGAAAAGGAGCAGAGAGCAAATGCTTTTGATGAAAGGTGTCGGGCGGGGGATTTTATTCATCATCACTGAAGCATCGTCCTTTTTCGAGATTCTAGGGTGCCTAGATTAACATAGTCAATTGGGAAAGATAAGGTTCAACGAAGAATGTGGTTTTGTCCTCCCAGATTAATATTCAAAGGCAAAATCAAAGTCGTTAGGGTTGCCCAATGGCAACTTCATTTTCTTTGCAGCGACAAAGAAAGGAAGCACAAGAAAATTTGGGGTACGAGTTATAGACATAGTTACCCATGTCCTTGACTTCTACAGCCACCCAGGTTTGGGTGGCCTTTCTTTTTGTCACCAGTTATAAAACACGAAAGCCACCAATCCCAAGATTGATGGCTTTTCTTACATTGCAGCGGTTTTAGAAATTAGTCGAACACGCCAATCTGAGCCATTCCAAAAACAGGAGGAGGACTTTCAGGAATTTTTAGGTGGTTCCCCTTATACCGCTTCTTGTCTTCTTGGAAATCAGGATTTGTGAAAATAATCACGTATTTGATCCCGTTTGTCTTCCACTGATCCATGGTTGAGGATAATGGTTCGAGTGTTCCGAATGTTCGAGATATTACCTTTATCTCTCGTGACTATACAACTAAGTGATAATAACAAAGCCACCAACGATTACTGATAATCTGAATTGATTTTCAAACTGAACGTATAAAGTTCGGAAATTTTGTTTTTAACGAGAAAAGTTAGATAACATATAAGCACTGTTGGTGATCCTGACAACTGCATGCCAGCTATGGACAAATATAATTATGAGTCAGACCGTCACCTCACCCTTCCAAATCGCCAACGTTAGGCTGTTCATTCTCTTCCGGGTTTTATTCAACGCGCGTTTCTACTACCCGGTATTCTCGATCCTGTTCCTCGATTTTGGTCTCACCCTCTCACAGTTTGCCATCCTCAATGCGGTATGGGCGGCAACCATAGTGCTTTGCGAGGTTCCCTCCGGGGCTCTGGCCGACAGTTTCGGTCGACGCAACCTGCTGGTACTTGCCGGTAGCCTTATGGTGGTCGAGATTGCCCTCTGGGCATTCGTGCCGCGCGACAATCTGAGTTTCATGTTTTGGGTTTTTGTCGTCAACCGAGTTCTCAGTGGCATGGCTGAGGCAGCAGCCAGTGGAGCCGATGAAGCACTGGCCTATGACAGCTTGCAAGAGCAAGGCAATAGCGAAGACTGGGGTCGAGTGCTGGAAAGACAGATTCAGATGCAGTCAGCCGGCTTCGTCATTGCAATGACCCTTGGCGGGCTGCTTTACGACCCGGTACTGCTTCAGCGTTTATTCAGCTTTCTCGGTTTCCCCTTCGCAGTCACCGCCGACAACACACTGCGCCTACCAATTTACTTCACTCTGGGCACTGCACTGTTGACTTTGTTGACCACTTTGAAGATGCGGGAAGTGACAACTGCGAAGCCAGCCACAGACCGTTGCAAAGAAGCTACCTGTGAAGCCTTCAGGCTGGTCTGGGAGGCGGGTTGCTGGATTTTTAGCACGCCATTTGTGATGATTTTGCTGCTGTGTGGTCTGCTTGGGGACAGCGTGATTCGCATGCTTTTGACCATGGCGAGCCAGTATTATAGACAGATAGAGATTCCTGAAGCTTTGTTTGGAGTATTCGGCTCGCTTCTGGCGATGGGTGGTTTTATCATGCCGGTTCTGGCGCGCCGCCTAGTGGAACAACGCACACCACTGTTCAACCTGCTCTTCACAACAACCTTGATTTTGTTTGGTCTAAGCGGGATGTGTTTCTTCTGGCCTTGGGTCGGACTTCTGCCGGCTATGCTGCTCTTCAGTTGCATGTACCTGATAGGATTTTTCCTCAGTCATTATCTCAACCAGGCCACCAGCTCGGATCAGCGCGCCACGGTCCTCAGCTTCAAGGGCTTGTTTCTCAACCTGGGCTATGGAGGTATAGGTCTGCTGTATGCACTGCTGCTGACTTTTTTGCGCAAGAAAGCAATCCAGGCTGAACCTGGGCTGCTTGAAACAGTATTGAAAAACCAAGTGTTTATCGACTCACTTCCCTGGTTTGTTGGCTACTTCACACTTTTATTGTTCGTGCTGTTGTTGGTCATGAAAATGACGTTGCACTAATCAGGGGCAGGTGCAGATTGAGGTTCTGCGTAAACGCCTCACAGGGTTGGTGGTCCACTTTGCTTTATTTTAACATTAGCAGTTGTCTTTTAAATTTCAGTACATGCATCTTAATTGGCTGGCGCGTCATGGAAGATTCAAACTTTTGATCTTTTATCCGTGGCAGTTTCGACTTATACATTAGTCTTTCTCGCCACTCTGTCCCATTCTTATTTTCTACGACTTATAGAATACAAAAATGGTCATTCCGTCCTGGAGGGGCCATTCCTATATTGCAGCCATTCTAAGAACTCATCTAATTGTTCAATATTCTTTAGCACAAAATCCAGGA